>CAZPLX010000087.1:0-6625 GCA_964587345.1 uncultured bacterium | reverse complement strand
ATGTAAATACCCGGCTCCAGCGTGATCACCATCCCCTCCCTGAGGGTCCCCCTGGAAAACCGCGATATGTAAGGAGATTCGTGTACCTCGAGTCCCACACCATGCCCCGTTGAATGGACAAAGTAGGGTCCGTACCCTTTCTTATCGATAATTTTCCGCACTTTAAGATCTAGATCTCTGCACGAAATTCCAGGCCCGAGCACTGAATATGCCCCCTCCATGGCCCACCGAACAGTGTCAAAAATCTTCTGCATCTCTTTCCCTTTCATTTTTTTCCTGACCGTTACTGTCTCATCCGAGCAGTATCCTTTGAATCGGCACCCGAAATCGAAAAGGGCCAGGACAGATTCGGAAACTGATATGTTCCCTGGCCTTGCGTGAGGATGGGCCGTCTTCTCCCCGTATGCAACTATAGAGGGAAAGGAAGTTCCTTCAGCTCCCATTTTTTTCATCTGGTATTCGAGAAAGGCTGCGGCTTCATTCTCCGTTGTATCCTCATTAATTGAAGAAAGAGTTGACATAAAGGACGTTGAGGCAATGATCGCAGCCCTCTCAATGCGGCGTATCTCTTCCCGCTCCTTTACCTCCCTTAACCGCTTAATGGGGGATTTTATCGGGAGAGGGTTATACCCGGCATCTATGAGAAATCGATAGGTGGCGAAGGGCAGATTATCCCTATCAAAAAAGAGGGTTGAACCCTTCTTCATAAATTTTTTGAAAAAATTTTTTTTCCCTTCATAGATATAAAGTTCTACAGATGAGGCTTCTTCTTCCGCTTGAATTGTGTAGCGCCCATCTGTACCGAGGATAATGTTTCCCTCATTCACAAGAAGGAGCCCATCCGATCCCGTAAATCCGGTGAGATAGCGGATGTCCGTCATGGATGTTACGATAAAGGGAATTTTCCCCCTCCTCCGCAACCCCCTCAGCAGAACCTTCTGCCTCTTCCTGTAATCGAACATGTTATTTTTTGCCCAGAGAGTCGAGAAGTCCCATTGCCCCGAAATAATAAGAAAGCCAGCCGAAACCACACACCTTTCCCAGGGCGATATCTTCGATGGTCGATTTCTTTCTGAAACTTTCCCTCGAATAGACGTTGGACATGTGTACCTCAACTACGGGAATTCGCGTCGCGAGGAGAGCATCCCTGATTGCCACACTGGTATGGGTATAGGCTCCGGGATTTATCACTATTCCGTCAAACTCTCCCATGGCGTTTTGAATCACGTCGACCAACTCTCCCTCATGATTCGATTGAAAGAAGTCTGCGTCAACTCCCTCCTTTTCCACACGATCCTTCACCTTAAGAGTAAATTCTTCGTACGTATCCTCACCGTATTGCTCTTTCTCCCTTACTCCTGTCAAATTAATATTGGGCCCGCTGACAAAGAGAATCTTCATCTCCCCCTCTCCTTTTGCTGGACACGCTTAGAGGATATCGTGGAGCTTCGGAACCGACGTCCTGATGTAGAACTTGCTCTTGCCCGTCAAAACCGTTTCCCTGGTTACCACGAAGAGAAAATATTCTTTTCCCACACCAAGGGTATGGATCAGATAATCGTCTCCTCCGAAGGAAAATTCGTTTGTGGGGGAAAACCCGTTTTCTTCACTGACCCTCTCCAGTTCTCTGAATAGAAGGGCAATTTCAGCGGCAAGTGCCGCAAGGTCGAAAGTGAGGTCCCCTCTCTTCCACTCACCTATTATCAGGCCGTCAAAAGCGCTTACGACCATGCATTCGATTCCCTTTTCCCCTTCGGTGACAACCCTGACGAGATCTTCAAACTTCATCCTTCATCTCCTTTAATCTTTCGTAAAAAACTTTCCAGATATACGATAGTTCCTTTGAGTTTTTTACCTCTTTTTTCAGAAAAGAGTATCCTGTCACGAAGTGTCGACGCCTCCGCCTTCTTCCCCTCCCTTTGCTCGACTTCATCGAGAACCTGGAGGGCTTTTTCTTTTTCTCCCTCCCTAAAGAGCACTTCCGCCATCGCAACGGTTACGAGAGGCACCTCTTCTTCCTCCTCCTCGGAAGGAGGAGGAACTTCCCTGTCCTCTTCATCTCCGGTTATGGTTATTTCAGTCTCCTCCTCTGTTCCTTCCGCAGCTTCAATCCTGTACACATCGTCGCCGACCTTGATGATTGTCTCCGCAGGCGAGCCTAGCCCCCCTTTCCCCAGAACATCTTCTTTCCCCTCTTTGAGATCTCTATCGAGGGAATTTCTCATGGATATAGCTCTTTCACATAGCGGGTTGAGCTGAATTACTCCTTCCAATACTTTGATTGCCGCAATAATTTTTCCCTGCTTCATATAAAGATCCGCTAATGAGAGGTTAAGAGATTCGTCAGTGGGAACTATCTCGAGCTGTTTCCTTATGAGAATTTCCGCGTCGTTGAACCTCCCTGCCATTTCGAGGACCTTCAGATCGGCTTCGAGTTCTCCTTCCAGCTTCACTCCCATTTTCGCTTCCTGGAAGCCCTTGAGAAACTTAAGGGAGTCCGCGGCAAACTTCTCATAATCGGATAGGGCAAATTCCCTTATCTCACACTCACCCAGTCCCCTCACGACGGGAATAGAGAGAGTCTTTGAGATCCTCTTTTTGTCTCTCCCGATAAGTGAAAACACACGGGAGTAGTCTATTTCAGGAAGCAGTTCGTACCCCATATCTTCGATGAGGCCGATGATAAGATTCCTTGTCTCCTCCGAACACTCGCCCGCAAGGAGACTTATCTGGCCCTCCATTGCCATTCCCGCAACGACAGCCTCCCCGTGGAGAAATTTCCGGTATGAAGTAGCCTCTTCGATCCCATGGCCAATCGTATGCCCGAAATTCAGGACCCTTCTCAAGCCCCCCTCCCGCTCGTCGCGGGACACGATATCCCCCTTGAAGCGGACGCTTCTCGAAATCACTTCGAGAAGGAGCGCCTCGTCACTCCTCACATCTTCAAGGCTTTTTCCTCTGAGAAGATTAATGATTTCCCTATCACCGATGAACCCACACTTCAAAACTTCCGCTAACCCCGCGGAAAAATTCCTCTCATCTATAGTGCTCAGATAATTTAGATCGATGAATACACCTCTGGGCTGGAAGAAAGAACCTATCATGTTTTTCCCGTCGAGAAAGTTGACACCCGTTTTCCCCCCAACACTGCTGTCAACCTGGGCGAGAAGAGTTGTGGGAATCTGCACATAGTCGATTCCCCGCATGTAGGTCGCCGCCGCGAATCCGGCCATATCGCCTGTAATCCCCCCTCCCGCACAGATGATAAGGGAGCCCCTATCGCACCCTTTGTTATGAAGAAAAGCATAAATCTTTTCCACGCTTTCCAGACGTTTTTTCTCTTCCCCCGATTCAACCCTTAAAACGTGGTGGGGAATATTTCTCACTATAGACTCCAGTTCATCCTCATAGAGATCGTATAGAGGCCCATCTACAAGCAGATACACGTTCCTCTCCGAATAAATTCTGAGGATCCACTCACAGATAAACTCGCCCAGTTCTCTTCCGATAAATATATCGTAGGAATCAGGCCCCAGATCGAGACTTATGGTCTTTTCAACTGTCACGATTCTCCCTCAATGTAACGTACTATATCTTCTACTACCTGATCTACTCTCTTCCCATCGGTGCACACAGAGAAGTCAGACTCTCTATAAATTGCTATTCTTTTTTCCATGATAGTCTCAATATTTTCCAACCCTTTTTTCCCAGAGAGAAGAGGCCTCTCATTGTCCGGTGATATTCTCTTCATTATTTCTTCGCAACTCGCAGTCAGGCACACTATGGTGCCGTAGGATCTCATCCGCTCAAGGTTCATGGGATCGATGATCGTTCCCCCCCCTGTCGCCACAACCCTTCCCGGAACATCCAGAGTTTCCGAGAGTGTGGAAACCTCCATCTCACGGAATGCCGCTTCTCCGAAACGGGAGAATATATCAAAGATACCCATATCCGCCCTCTTCTCGATCTCTTTGTCAAGATCGATGAACTCCATCTTCAGCCTCTCCCCGAGTTTCTTCCCCACCACTGTTTTGCCTGTCCCCATAAACCCCGTGATAGTAATCCCCCTTATCCGGTCGTTGTGCATATCCTTTCCATGTAATTTTCGTAGGTTTTTTTCATGTCGTCAAGACAATCTCCACCGAACTTCGCGATGAAGGAGTCAGCGAGGACAAGAGAAACCATTGCTTCTCCCACCACGGAGGCGGCGGGGACGGCACATACATCGCTCCTTTCCCTCACCGCATAGGTGGGGGAATAATCAAAAAGGGAAACCGTTTCAAGAGGAACCGTCAGGGAGGGTATCGGCTTCATAAAAGCCCTGACGGATATAGGCTCTCCGTTGGTCATCCCTCCTTCTATTCCTCCCGCCATGTTCGTTTTTCTATGAAAGGGGAGCCTGTATTTCCCAAAATAGAAGAGGGCACTTCCCCCGCTGTAGAGTCTGTCATGGGCCTTCTTTCCTCTCCCGGAAGAGACAGAAATCCCTTTTCCGATTTCCACTCCTTTGATTGCCGGAATCGACATGAGAGCCTGGGCAAGCATTCCATCCAATCGACTGTTCCACTGGGTATAGTCACCTAGACCCGGAGGGACTCCCCAGGAGATCACTTCGAAACTGCCCCCCACTGTGTCCCCCTCCTTTGCCGCTTCTGCAATCCACTTTCTTCCTTGCGACGAAGCATTTCCATCAAGCATCCTGAGAGGGTCTCCGTCAGCAACACTGTTTAACTCTCTCTCCGGAACTCTCTTTTTCCTGTCCTTTACGGCCCCTACGGATAAAACCCGGCTCTCCACAGAAATTTCAAACTGTGCAAGGAGAATCTTCGCAAGTGCGCCCGCGGCTACTCTTGAAGCCGTTTCCCTGGCCGAAGCCCTCTCCAGAATATCCCTCACATCTTGCCGATCCCTCTTCAACACCCCAGTCAGGTCCGCGTGGCCGGGCCTCGGGAAAAGGACCCGGAAGTCAACGGGGAGCTTCTTCCCGAAGGGAGACATGAGTTTTTGCCAATTTTTATAATCTTTATTCCGGATTTGCAAGCTGATGGGAGTTCCCAGAGTTACCCCTTTCCTCACGCCTGATGTAAATTCAGCCCTGTCCGACTCTATGGACATGCGCTCTCCCCGTCCGTATCCCGCCATCCTCCGTTTCAATTCGCACTGCACGAAGGTGTTGTCCACTGACACTCCGGCTGGAAAGCCGTCCACAATTACAGTGATACATCTTCCGTGGGATTCTCCCGCTGAAAGAAACCTGAGCATTTAGCACCCCTTCCGCCAGCATAAACAGAAAGGCACCTGCACACGCTTGCAAGTGCCGGATTCACAAAGGACAGCCCCTTAAATCCTGCTCCCGTTTCGTACGATCTTTGGGGTAATAAAAATCAAAAGCTCCGTGTTGTTGTTTTGAACGGATTCTTTTTTGAAGAGCCACCCGAAAAGGGGTATTTTCGCCAACAAGGGTACCCCATCCGTAGATTCGGATCTCTTGATCTGGAGGATTCCGCCAATAACCGCCGTCTCCCCATCCCGCACGAGAACCTGAGTATCTGCCTCCCGGCTCGATATGGAGGGCACACCGTTCACCGCATTCCCGAAATCGGGTGTATCGTTCGTGGCGTTCAGTTTCATGATGATAGTCTTATCCGGTGTAATCGTGGGTGTTACCTCGAGCTTCAGGGTAGCATCCACAAACTGAGTCTGAGTTCCCGACGCGGACACAGTGGAATAGGGTATTTTGACCCCCTGCTGAATGGCCGCCTTATTGTTGTTGATTGTAACGATTTTTGGACTTGATATAATCTTCCCATTCCCTGTCATCTCAAGGGCTGAGAGGGCGAGATCGAGGCGGAAATTAGTTTTGATGATCCCGAATGCTATGCCACCTCCAGATCCCTGTCCAACCGCCGCGGGAAGATTAACTGAAAAAGTGGGAGAAGTCGGATCCGGTTTCTGTACACCCGCAAAGAAGGTACCCTGATCATCCTGTATGCCCGATACGAATATATCATTTTTATTATCCTGGTAGGCAGTTCCCCACTGGACACCCAGTTCCCTCGTAAAGTTTGTACTCACCTCCACGATTCTCGCCTGGATAAGCACCTGGGGGGTGGGAGTGTCAAGCTGTAAAACTAACGCCTTCACCTTTCTCAGGGATGTTTCCGTATCCTTCACGATCAAGGTGTTCGTCCTCTCATCCACATTCACCTTACCCCTGCCCGACATCACCTCTTTAATCTGATCTTCCAGCTCTTTCACGTTCGAAAAATTCACCGGGATCGTCTCGATGACAAGCTCCTCGAGATCCTCTTTGCTCTTAATGCTCTGGAGGGCTTCCCGTTCCTCTGCCCTGAGCTTGGTAAGGGGTGCGATGCGAAGAACATTTCCTTCGAGCTTCGCGCCAAGACCCTTGGTTTTTAGAACGATATCGAGAGCCTGGTCCCAGGGGACATGAATAAGGCGAAGTGTGACCTTCCCCTTGACCTCGTCGGAGGTGATTATATTCAGATTGCTCACCTCCGCAATGATCCTCAGAACATTCTGGATATCCGCATCTTTGACATCAAGAGATATGCTTTTTCCCCTGTAGACCTTCTTCCCCGTGTTATCGATCGTAGATCATAAA
>CAZPLX010000086.1:0-6812 GCA_964587345.1 uncultured bacterium | reverse complement strand
CCACATGGCCGACTTTTTTTAGGAGAAAGAGGCCCATCCCCCCTCCCAGTTCGTTTCGTGGGGGAACTGCGGCGGGCCCTCCCTCGCTGGGAAAAGGCTTGTATTGCACCCCATCCCACTAAAGACCTGCTCCACCAACCCCCGTACCCGCCGAAATGAGGGCACCATTTCCTCCCGGTTCGGGAAATCCTTCATTGATAACGGTGAAATCTTTCTCCTCAAGCAGGGCGATGCCATATGCATTTGCCTCGAGATCATTGATCAGTTCGACGGACTCCAGTCCCAATATGCCAACAAGTTCACGGGCATCTACTACCCACGGGAGGTTTGGAGTCTCACAGCGCCCCCTTATAATGGGGCCGGCTATGCCAAGACAGGCGTACCCGATCGGTTGTGTGTGTGTAGATGTAAATTCCTTGACGATCCTATAGAGACTCTCATACTCACTGCTGGGGAACACTTCGAGAACCTTTTCATCAAGTTTCTTCCCTTCGAATTCATAGAGAGCGAGCCTCGTGTTTGTACCGCCCACGTCTCCGGCTAAAATCGTCAATCGGATTCCCACCACTTACAACCCTCTTTTTTCAACAGCCCGTTATCTCCTTCGGGACCCCAACTCCCCGCGCTGTAGTTGGGAAAGTCTCTCGGCGGCAGGGCCTTCCACACATCCAGGATCGGAGTCACCACGCTCCACCCCGCTTCTACCATGTCGGCGCGCTGGAACAGTGTTGCATCTCCCAGAATGCAGTCATAGAGCAGCCTCTCATACCCCGTGCTTGGAGTGCTCCCAAAGTAATCCCTGTACTGAAAATCCATGTCAACCGACCCCATACGTACCAGGGGGCCGGGTACTTTTGCGCCGAAGCTCAGTGAGATGCCCTCGTCGGGCTGGATCCGGATCGACAGGCGGTTCGGCATAAGTTCCTCGACCCGGGTTTGACGGAAGAGAACAAATGGGGCGCGCTTGAATTGAATGGCTATTTCCGTAGTGCGGTTCGGAAGCCGTTTCCCCGTGCGGAGATAAAAGGGTACGCCGGCCCAGCGCCAGTTATCAATGTCAAGTTTCAGTTCAACGTACGTCTCCGTGTGAGAATCTGGTGAAATATTGGGTTCTGACCGGTATGAGGGCACGTGCTGTCCATCGATCGTTCCCTCCCCGTACTGGCCTCTCACCGTGCAACTGAGAACTTCCTCAGGAGAGAGAGGTTGGATGGCGCGCAATATTTTTACCTGTTCGTCTCTTACAGCATCAGCTTCGAAGGAGATGGGGGGCTCCATCGCAACCAGAGTGACAAGCTGGAAAATGTGATTGGGAACCATATCTCTAAGAGCCCCGGCTCCTTCATAAAAGGCGCCCCGCTTACCTATGCCGAGTTTTTCGGCGACGGTAATCTGGACGTTGTCGATATAGCGGCGGTTCCAGATCGGATCGAAGATGCCGTTTGCAAAACGGAAGATCAGGATGTTCTGTACGGTCTCCTTGCCGAGGTAGTGGTCTATCCGGTAGATCTGTTTCTCCTCCAGGATCTTTCCAATCTCCCTGTTGAGGGTGCGGGCCGAGTCGAGGTCATGCCCGAAAGGCTTTTCGATGACAACACGCCGCCAGTGCCCGTTATCTTCCCGGGAAAGTCCAGAGGCACCAATTTGCCTGATGATTTCAGAAAAAAATCCTGGGGCTGTGGCGAGATAGAAGAAATAGTTACCCCTGGTTCCATGATCTTTGTCGATCCGGACAAGCATGCCGCGAAGCTTTTCGTATGTGCCCGCATCTTTGGCATCACCTGACAGATAGTAAAAACGTTCCATGAGAGATTTCCAGATGTTTGGATCGACCTCACCGGTGGCAAACTCCTTGATGTTCTTGTTCATTTCGTTCCGAAAATCTTCGTTCCTCTTCTTTGATCTGGAAATGCCCACCACAGCGAAATTCGATGACAACAAATTGTTCTTGGCAAGGTTATAGAGGGCGGGAACGAGTTTTCTTTTCGTCAGGTCACCCGATGCACCGAAAATGACCATGACGCCGGGCTCTCCAGGTTTGCCATTTCCCCCATCAGCCCTCTTGTTTTCCTCTGTGCTTTTCATTGAGCGATCTCCCGCATAAAGTTATCGATCCTCTATTTCACCTTGGGAGGTTCAACGTGTCCGCCGAACTTATTACGCATGGCAGAGAGTATCTTCTCGGCGAAGGTATGTTCCTTACGCGACCTGAACCGCGTGTAAAGTGCGGCTGAGAGAACGTCTGCAGGGACGGCCTGTTCTATGGCGGCCATGATCGTCCAACGACCCTCGCCTGAATCCTCGACGAAGCCGGAAAAGTTAGACAATTTAGGGTCCTCTATGAGCGCCTGTGCAGTCAAATCGAGGAGCCAGGAGCCGAGGACGCTACCCCGGCGCCATACCTCTGCAATATCCGCAATATTTAAATCGTAGCTATAGTTCCCTGAGGGGCTTTCTGCACTCCCATTACGCAGTATGTCAAAACCCTCAGCAAAAGACTGCATCATGCCGTACTCTATTCCGTTGTGGATCATTTTGACAAAATGACCTGCACCTGTCGGCCCACAGTGGAGGTATCCCTCTTCAGATGTTCCTTCACTTTTTTCACGTCCTTGGGTGCGGGGAATGTTTCCCACTCCGGGGGCCAGGGTCTTGAAAATAGGGTCGAGGTGAGAGACCACATCCTTCTCTCCTCCGATCATGAGACAATAACCCCGTTCGATACCCCAGGTGCCTCCGCTCGTTCCCACGTCCACGTAATGGATACCCTTTTCTTTGAGATATTTTCCACGGCGCAGGTCGTCTTTGAAGTAGGAGTTGCCTCCGTCGATGATGATGTCTCCTGGATCCATGAGCTCTCCAAGGTCTGTGACCGTCTGTTCCGTAGGATTGCCAGAAGGGACCATGACCCATGCCACCCGGGGCTTCTTAAGTTTGCCCACGAATTCTTCCAGGGAGGTGGCCCCATCTAACCCTTCGTGTGAAAGGTCCCTCACACTTTCAAGATCCTGGGCGTAGCCGGCGCATTGGTGTTTCCCCTTCATCAACCGGCGCACCATGTTGCCTCCCATCCTTCCAAGACCTACCATTCCTATTTGCATAGTAGTACTCCTCTCTCGTTAATAGTGATTGTAACTGACATTTTCCCACACGCTAAATAGTTTAATTCCATATCACTCTCCCCCCTTTCTCATGAGAGTGCCTGATTGACCAGTTTTTCAAGTTTTTTCAGCTCTCCCTTTACATCGGAACCGAGATGAACGCGCAGTGCCCTACGGTTTCTCTCAACCAGTACCTGGAAGTCTCCCCGGGCCTGGGCAGCCTTGACGATTCCAAAGGTATATTTCTGTCCGGGTACCGGCAGATCTCTTGAATCTTCGCATGTGATTTGCAGGAAAACACCGCTGTTTGGCCCCCCCTTGTAGGCCTGCCCTGTAGAGTGGAGGAAGCGGGGGCCAAATCCCAGGCACGTTGCAACACCTTTTTTCTCCCTTATGGCCAGGCGGATCCCTTGAAGGATCTCTTCATTCTCCTCGTTCATCTCAATATACGCGAGAAGGGCTAAGTAATCTCCTGGCTCGATCCTGTTCAGGTGTGCCCGGAGGTAGCCGGAAACCGTTTTCTCTTTTCCCGCAGATCGTCCGATCGACGCGCTATTTCTTTCGTCTGTAAATAATTGGATTCCCTCTTCTTTCAGGATCGAAGTTTCCTGCGGGAGTGAGCCTTTCTCCTCGTACTCATCGGTCAATTTTTTTGTCTCAATTTTGCTCGTTTCCACGTCGGGTTGGTTAAAAGGGTTGATTCCCATGATCGATCCTGCCACTGCTGTTGCAATCTCCCAGCGGAAAAACTCCTGGCCCAGATCGTAGGAGTCTGCGAGGGAAATACGCACCACCGGCTGTCCGTCCATCTCGAGAGCTTTAATCGCCTCATCCTGTGAGTTATCGGGTGCTGATTCACACCTCAGATAGACAAACAGTCGATCGTACCCATAGACATCGGGCGTGCCAATTTTCTCTCGGTCAATGGGGATGAGGGCCTTTCCCTCCTTTCCAGTTGATTCCGCGAGAAGTTGTTCAAGCCATGCGCCCAGATCCGAAATAGAGGGGGATGTGACGAGGGTTACCTTGTCGTGGCCATTATTGCCGAGGACTCCCAGAATTGTGCCAAGGACTACGCCGGGATTGTCCTCAGCCGGCAGGCACGGCGAACAGGCGATGGCCATCTCGTCTGCACGGTCTAAGAATTTCAGGGCGTCAATGCCCATAATCGCGGCGGGGACCATGCCGAAATCAGAAAGCGCAGAATACCTGCCGCCGATGGAGGGAATCCCGTAAAAAATGTGCCTGAAACCCTCTTTTTCAGCCATCCTCTGTAAATTGGAACCGGGATCAGTGATTGCGATAAACCGGTTGCCAACTTTATCAGACCCCACGACGCCTTTTGTGAGTGCGAAGAAATGTTTTTTGAAGATATTTGGCTCCAGAGTACCCCCCGACTTGCTTGAAATGATGAAGAGAGTGGTGGAGGGGTCGATTTTGTCTTCAATGGACTTAATCTGTGCGGGATCGGTAGAATCAAGGACATGGAGTTCCGGATAACCGGTGACCTTGCCGAAAGTCTTCCTGAGTACGTAAGGGCAGAGGCTCGAGCCGCCCATACCCAGGAGCAGGACGTGGGAGAAAGCTTCCCTTTTTACCTCTTCGGCAATATCATTCAAATGTTGGCCATGGGCCATCTGGTCTTCGGTAATACCCAGCCATCCGAGCCACTGCCCCTCGTCTGCGCCGGTCCACAGGGAGGGATCACGTGTAAAGAGCCGCCTCACTTTGCCGCCGGTCTGCCACTCTTTCAGTGTGCTTTTGACCTGGGACGTGAGATCCTTCGGCAGAATGTAATTCTGCGTGTTGACCTTCACATGGGAGGCATCTCTGCATGTTGTGTCCACGGCATTGAGCAAGGCGTCAAATGCCTGGGAAAACAGGCGAACTCCTTCGTCGAGTAATTTATCCGTAACATCTTTCATCGAAATCCCGGATTTACTGAGGGCTTTCATCGTGTGGGTGGCCGATTCAATATCTTCTTCCAGGCTTCCTCGTAATCGTCCATGGTCCCGAAATGATTCATAGGTGGATGGCGGAATCGTGTTGACTGTTTCGGGGCCTATGAGTTCTTCGACATAAAGGACATCGCTGTACTTAGGGTTCTTGGTGCTCGTGCTCGCCCACAGGACCCGTTGTGTTTTTGCCCCCTTATCCTCAAGGGACTTCCAGCGATCTCCTTGAAAAATTTTTTTATACCGTTGATAGGCAATCTTTGCGTTTGCGATTGCCACTTTGCCCAGGACGCTTCGAAGAAGTTTCTTTTCTTCCCGGGTGGATGCAGTTTTGAGCTGTGCCCCTACTTTTGCTTCAATGGCCGCGTCGATTCTGCTTACGAAAAAACTTGCAACGCTCGCGATTTTGTGTACATCACCCCCCAGCACATCACACTTTTCTAGTCCCCTGATATAAGCCTCTGCTACGTCCTCGTATGCCTCCAGGGAGAATATCAGGGTGACGTTTACGTTTATTCCCCCAGCTATGAGCTGCTCTATGGCGGGTATTCCTTCCTTCGTCGCGGGGACTTTGATCATCAAATTTTTTCGGCCCACAGAGTGCCAGAGACGCCTGGCCTCATCGATAGTTCCTTTCGTATCGTGTGCCAGGTATGGTGATACTTCCAGACTGACGTAACCGTCCCGTCCATTGGTTTCCTCATAGACCTTCTTCATCACATCAGCTGCGTCCCGGATGTCGCGGATGGCCAGCTGCTCGTAAAGCTCCTTGGCGTCCAGCTCTTTCTGTGTGCGAAGATCCTCGAGGAAATCTGTGTAGTCGGTGCTCCCCGAGATTGCTTTCTGGAATATGGATGGATTCGATGTGACGCCTTTAAGGCCATCTTCTTCCACAAGGCGCACAAGTTCACCGCTTGTGATGAGGCCGCGGCGGATGTAATCTAACCAGACAGATTGATCGTATTCCTGCAACGCTTTTATAGGGTTCATCTTTTTTTCTCCTTACCCCTGTCTCTCAGGGAGCCATAGCGTGCTTCAAGGGTGCGTACTTTTTCCAGTCTCCGCAGGTGGCGCTCTTCTTTGGTGAAACGAGCACTCAGAAACGCTCGGACCACCTCACGGGCAAGCTCTGGACCGATAACACGGGCGCCCAACACCAGCACATTCATATCGTCGTGTTCAACTCCCTGGTGTGCAGAATATGTGTCGTGACAGAGACCCGCACGGATCCCGGGAAGCTTGTTTGCTGCTACCGACGCTCCCACTCCGCTGCCGCAGAGGATGATGCCCCGATTGGCCCTATTTTTCCGAATCGCTAAACCGACAGCTTCGGCATAATCGGGATAGTCTACAGGATCGCTGTTCATGGTTCCCACGTCCGCGATCTCGTATCCCCGCTCCTGGAGGTAGGGTACGAGATTATTCTTCAAGTCGAATCCCCCATGATCTGACCCTATAACGATCCGCATAGTTTACCCCGATTTTGAAAGCTGTTTTCTGGCTGCGGTGATAATGTTCTCTGGAGTAAATCCGAACTTCTTCTGAAGTTCTTTGAGTGGAGCTGAGGCTCCAAAAGTTTTCATCCCGATGCTCTTGCCGGTGGGGCCCACGTACCTGGACCATCCCATGGTAGAAGCCTGCTCAACTGAAACCCGTGCTGTTATTCCCGGGGGGATCACGCTGTCCCGGTACTCCTGGTTTTGCGCTTCAAAGAGCTCCCACGAAGGCATGCTCACTACACGTGCCCTGATACCTT
>CAZPLX010000085.1:0-6879 GCA_964587345.1 uncultured bacterium | reverse complement strand
CTCGAAGTTTTTCGATTCACTTATCTGTTTTCTCTATGAGAGGGCGAAATCACACTACTATTCCCGTTATCCCAGGTTGGATTTTCCCCTCGCTATCCTCGCGGTGGGTGGGTACGGGAGAGAGGACATGTGCGTTCAGTCAGACCTCGATCTTCTCTTCCTCTATCACTATAAGGTGACCCCTTTCGTTGAAGCTGTGACGGAAGAGATACTCTACCAGCTCTGGGACCTGGGGCTCACGGTGGGGCATGCCGTGAGAAACGTAAAGGAAGCGGTGTCCTATGCGGGAGATGACCCCACAGTCAGGACTGCCCTCATCGATTACAGGCTCGTGTGCGGGAACATGGAGTTTTTCGAGAATATTCAGAATAACCTCGACTCATTCCTCCTCTATTCGGGAGGAGACCGTTTTATCGAGGAGAGGATAAAGGACATGAGAGCGAGACACGAGAAGTATGGCGACGTGGTCTACCTCCTCGAACCGAACATCAAAGAGGGGAAGGGGGGACTCAGGGACCTTCACACGGCGCTTTGGGCCCTCAAGGTAAAGTATAAGGCGCGAAGCCTCAGGGAACTTGTCATGAAGGGGGTGATTACGAAGCGTTCGGAGAAGAACTACTATTACATCATGGACAATTTTTTCCGGATAAGGAACCACATGCATTTTCTCACGGGGAGGAAGAACGACATCATCACCTTCGATATACAGGAGGAGTTAGCCCGTTTTTGGGGATACAGAGACAGGGGGATCATACGGGGAACAGAGAGATTCATGCGCTTTTACTACATCCTCGCGACTCTTTCCCACCAGCTTGCCGGGGAGGTGATCGAAGAGGTAGAAAAATTTCTTGTGGAAAGGAAGGGTTTCCACATATTCCCAAGGAGGCGTTCTGTCGTTAATACCCATTTTGTCACTTACAACAGCAAGCTCTATGTGGGGAATTCCCGTTCCTTTGTCAAATCCCCTCCTCTTCTCATGAATATATTCGAGAACTCTCAGACTACGGCAACCCCGCTTTCCAGCCAGGCGAAAAGGCGTATCAAGAAGGTCTTGAACGTGGTCAATGACGATTTTCGGTGGGACAAAGATGTTGCCATGGGGTTTCGCTCTCTCCTCGAAAGGGGAAAGGGAGTGCGGAGAATACTCATGGATATGAATGAGTGCCGGTTCCTGGGAAGATATATCCCCGAGTTTTCACACCTCTATTTCAGGGCTCAGCAGGATATCTACCATCGATTTACCGTGGATGTACACTCCATCATGGCCGCCTCGGTTTTGCCGGAGATAGAGAGCAGGATAGGGGCTCACGGGGATGTATCCGAGGAGGAGCGCTATTTCAAGAGTATTTACGAGGAAGTAGATAACAGGGCCCTCTTTCTCATGACAGTTCTTTTTCACGATATTGGAAAAGGTCTGGGCCGTGGCCACAGCAAGATAGGGGAGAAGCTTGTCGCGTCCATCATGAAACGGTTCGCCTTCACGGAAGAGGAGATAGAGGACTCGACCTTCCTCGTCCTGAACCATCTCGAGATGTCGAACATCGCTCAGAGAAGGGACATGCACGACATCGAGATGATCTACAACTTCGCTCGATCAGTGGGTTCCGCAAGGAGACTTCACATGCTTTATCTTCTCACCTACTGCGATCTCAGATCCGTGGGAGAAGATTCCTGGAACGAGTGGCGTTCTATGCTGATCAGAGAACTTTACGAAAAAGGTTTGAACATCATCGAGCAGGGTGAATTCAAGCTTCCTCCCTTCCACTCTATCCTCACGAAGAAAAAGGAACATATTTCCGAATCTCTTTCCGGGTTCGACATCAACGAGAAGGATGCCTTCCTCGAGGAAGTTCCGGAACGGTATATCCTCTCAACTCCCGAAGACCGGATATATGGCCATTTCATGCTCCTTAGAGATTATAAAGGTGAGCCAATCATCACCCTGAAGAATTATCCTGACATGAAATTCTCGGAAATCTTTGTGATCTGCAAGGATTCCCACGCGCTTTTCGCGAAGATTACGGGAGTTGTCGCAGCCCACAACGTGAACATTCTCGGGGCCAACGTGTCCACATCAAAGCACAACATCGCCCTCGACACACTCCAGGTCAACTACCTTGGGGAATCCCTGACCGACAGAACGAAGGTAAGGAGATTGAAAAGAGATCTGAAAAGGGTAATTTCAGGAGATTTGGAAGTGGAACCCCTTTTGAAAAAGAGGCTCTCCTCTAAGAGGAGAAAAACAAAGATTCTGAAGTACCGGCCCACGCGGGTGAGTATCGACAATGAAACCTCGAGCCGCTACACAATCGTAGACATCTTTACATACGACAGGGTGGGACTTCTCTACGATATATCGAGAACCCTCTCATCCCTGGGGTACGAAATTTATCTCTCAAAAATTTCCACAAAGGGGGACCAGGTTGCGGACGTGTTTTACCTCGTAGACAGTGGGGGGAATAAAGTTACCAACGAAAGAGATCTGGAGAAGCTGAGGGACTCCCTTCTTTCCGCGGTGGAAGAGAAATAGCATGGCAGGCCCGGTAGGGGGAAAGAATGTCCTCGTTTAGAGGAGAGTATGAGGATCACCTTCGGGTAGAAAAAGGGCTTTCTTTAAACACCGTGCAAGCCTACATCAGTGATCTTTCTCTTTATCTCGCATTTATGGAGAAAGAGGGGAAAGCCCCTGAGAAAGCGGATCTTCACGATGTGTACAGATTTTTAATAGTTCTCCGCGAGGGAGGGAGGAAAACAAACTCCCTCTTAAGGATACACTCCTCCCTCAGTGGTTATTATTCTTTTCTTCTTTCACGGGGAGTGTCGGACTCCAACCCTTTTGAGATCGCGGAGACGGCAAAGAAGGGGAAACCCCTTCCGCGTTTTCTCACCACGAAAGAGGTGGATTCCCTCCTTAACGCTCCTGACAGGGATACTGTTCTCGGTGTGCGGAACCGTGCGATCCTGGAACTCCTCTACGCGACGGGAGGGCGAATATCAGAGCTTCTCAACCTGAAAACTGGAGATATAGACCTCGATTCTTCCTTCCTTCTCCTCTACGGGAAGAGAAAGAAAGAGCGGGTCGTTCCCTTCGGAGACCCGGCGAGGGATGCCCTTTCAGAATACCTCACTACCTCCCGTCCTCATCTTCTCAAAGCGGTGAGCGGCTCCATCCTTTTCCTGAACCGCTTCGGAAGAAAGCTCTCCCGGCAATGGGTCTGGAAGAGGCTCAAAAGGTATGCTCTTTCCGCAGGGATCCAGAAGAGTCTCTCGCCCCACATATTGCGGCATTCCTTCGCCACCCACATGTTGATAGGGGGGGCGGATCTTCGTACTCTCCAGGCTCTACTCGGTCATGCCGATATTTCCACCACACAGGTGTACACCCATCTGAAGGGTACGGAACTTAAGAAGATGCACGAGAAATTTCATCCCCGAGGGTAAGGGCGGAATGGAGATAATCACATCCCACGTGAACTCGGATTTTGACACGATTGCGTCAATGCTTGCAGCGAGCAAACTTTACCCGGCCGCGTACATAGTCCTTCCAGGGGCAAAAGAGGGGACGGTGAATGATTTCCTTCTGAAATCAGCCATATACGCTTTTAAAATGAAAAACGCAAAGGAGATAGATCCGGGAGAAATAAAAAGAGTGGTCCTCGTGGATATCAGGAATTCTTCGAGAATCGGGATTTTTCGGGAGATCGTGAAAAAAAAAGAGGTGGATGTACACATTTACGACCATCATCCCGATGAGGAGGCAGACATACTGGCTGATTTCGAGGTTATCGAAGAGGTGGGGGCTACCACCACACTCCTCGTGGAAATCTTGAGGGAGAAAAAAATCGAGATCACCCCCGACGAAGCGACTGTGATGATGCTGGGAATTTACGAAGACACGGGTTTCCTGAGTTACGCCTCTACCACTCCAAGGGATTTCAGAGCGGCCACCTACCTCCTGGAGAGGGGAGCGGATCTCGCAATTGTACGGGATATTCTGAGCAGAGATTTAACCGCTGAGCAGGTCTACCTCCTTTACGATTTCATCAACTCCTCAAAGGTTCACACCATTCACGGGGTAGATGTGGTGATCGCGGAAGCAAAAAGAGAGGTATATATCAAGGATATCGCTGTTGTGGTCCACAAACTGAGGGACATTGAGAGCATAAATGTTCTCATTACCATTTGCCAGTTGGGTGACCGTACGCTCATCGTCGGGCGAAGCAGGCTGAAGGAAGTAGACGTGGGAGCCGCTCTGAGGGAGTTGGGGGGAGGAGGCCACTGGTATGCCGCGTCCGCGACGGTAAAGGAGTTAACCACGATTCAGATACGGGAAAAAATCCTTTCCATTCTTTACGGGAAGGTGATTCCTGAAAAACACGCAGATGCTCTCATGGCCGGACCTGTGAAGACCGTTGAAGAAAACACTCCATTAGCGGAAGTCCACGACACACTGACGCGATTCAACATCAACTCCCTTCCTGTAACGGAGGGAGGAAAAATGGCGGGGATAATTACCCGCCAGGTGGTGGAAAAAGCTCTCTACCACCATCTCGAGAACCTTCCGGTGAGGGATTATATGACGACGGACTTCGAGACTGTTGAGAGGGGTGCGGGGCTTGACAGGGTTCAGGATATACTCATCGGCTCCAACCAGCGCATCCTTCCTGTCGTCGAGGAGGGGGCTATTCTCGGGGTGATCACGAGGACAGACCTTATCCGATATCTTCATGACCTTCGGGAAATAAGTGTCCTTGAAGAGAGGAAGAGGGGAGAGAAGTACTATTCCAGGAAAAAGATCATCAGTGGTCTCATGAAAGAACGCCTTCCGGGCAGGATCATGAAACTACTGAAAAATCTCGGGAAAACTGGTGACCGTGTGGGGATGAAGATCTACGTGGTGGGAGGATTTGTCAGGGATCTTCTTCTCCGCCAGGATAATTACGACATAGATATCGTTGTGGAGGGAGACGGAATTTCCTTTGCCGAGATAATAGCGAAGGAACTCCCCTGCAGGGTGAGGAGCCATCAAAAATTCGGCACCGCGATGGTCATTTTTCCGGACGGATTTAAAATCGATGTTGCCACGGCAAGAGTTGAGTACTACAGGGAACCGGCAGCCCTCCCTGTAGTTGAATACAGTTCCATCAAGCATGATCTTTACCGGAGGGACTTTACGATCAATGCTCTGGCGGTTTCTCTGAACAAGGATCATTTCGGAGAGGTGATTGATTTTTTTGGAGGACAGCGGGACATCAAGGACGGGTTAATCCGTGTCCTCCACAGTCTCAGTTTTGTGGAAGATCCCACACGTATACTGCGGGCTCTCCGCTTTGAGAAACGTTTTTACTTTCAGATAGGGAAGAACACAAGAGGCCTCATTCGCAATGCTGTGAGGCTCGGGCTTCTCGAGAAAGTCCCCCTCCCGAGGGTCTACGCGGATCTGGAACTTATCCTTAATGAGGAGAGGGTGGTGGAAATTATCGAGGAAATGGGGAGGCTGAAGATCGGGTCAGCACTCCACGGGAAGATCACACTCGATGGGGAGCAGGTGGAACTTCTGCGCGATGTGAGGGAGGTGTGCGTCTGGTTCAACCTCCTCTACCTCGATGTTACCTACGACGGGTGGATCTGTTACCTCCTTGCCCTTCTGGACCCTCTTGAGGGGGAAGATGCCATAGTGTGTGCAAAGAAAATGGGGATAAGGAGAAAGGTGATGGACGTGATCAGGGCAACAAAAGATGAAGCGGGAAAGGTAATCTACACCTTTCTCACCTCCCGGACCATCTCAAAGAAAGGAATATACGACCTCCTCAAGGATCTTCCCATCGAAACGATACTCTACATGATGGCGAAGGCGAAGAGTGAGGACATTCGGAGGTACATCTCCATGTACTTTACACACCTCAGGAACGTGAAGGTTTCTCTTGACGGGAATGACCTCATCGCTCTTGGCCTCTCCCCCGGTCCCCTTTTCAAGGATATTTTTAATGAGGTACACGAGAAAAAGATTTCAGGCTTTTTGAAGACGAGGGAGCAAGAACTTAAATTTGTGAGAGAAAAATATGGGAATAGCGCGGGGGAGGAGAGATAGTGGAAAACACAGTGCGGCTTCTCTCTGTCTATGCAATCCCTCTGTTGATTGCCATCATCTTCCATGAAGTTGCACACGGGTTCGTGGCTGATCGCCTCGGAGACCCCACGGCAAGATATCTTGGGAGGCTCTCCTTCAACCCCGTGAAGCACATAGATATATTCGGCACCATTCTTCTCCCTGCCATTCTGATTATTTCGGGGGCTGGAATCGTCTTCGGCTACGCAAAACCTGTTCCCGTAGACCCCTTCAAGCTTAAAGACCCGAAAAGGGACATGGTCTACGTGTCCGCAGCAGGTCCAGGAGTGAATATTCTGCTTGCTTTTATTTCCGGAGTCGCATTCAGGCTCATAATATTCTTCTCTCCTGAAACAGCTGCAGTTGTGGCCCGGCAAGGCCTCCACGCCCAACCATCAGGGAGCCTCCAGATGATTCTCGTTCCCATCGCTCTCATGCTCGTCGTGTCGACTCAGTTCAACATTCTCCTGGCCCTTTTTAACCTGATTCCCGTACCCCCACTTGACGGGGGAAGGATCGTCACGGGGCTTCTCCCCCAGAAAGAGGCTGAAGCATACGAGAAAGTTGAGCGCTTTGGGATGCTCATCGTGATCCTGTTACTCTTTCTGGACCCATTTGGTATAATGAGCAGGTTTTTCGGGCCGGCCATTCAGATGGTAAGTTCGCTATTTCTCGGGATCTAGATCAAGAGGAGGGGGAGGAGTGAAAAAGAAAATCGTTCTGTCGGGCATGAGACCTACGGGGAAACTTCACATTGGTCATCACCTCGG
>CAZPLX010000084.1:0-6899 GCA_964587345.1 uncultured bacterium | reverse complement strand
ACAGCGTCGTCCAGGGAGTTGACAGGTTTATCCCCGTTGACGTGTATGTCCCGGGATGTCCTCCAAAACCGGAATCCCTCATAGATGGAATTCTTCTTGTCAAGGAGATGATAGAGAATGGTGAGGAAAGGTCCCGTGCAAGGTGGGAGGAAAAATGGAAGGAAGAGTTAACTCATGAAAAATAGTTCACCCCTTCTCGATCAGATAGCTCTTCGCTTCCCTGAAGGGGTGACGGAGAAGAAAAGGGAAAGGGGAGAAGAGATAGTCAGGGTGAAAAGGGAGGATATTCTCGAGATGCTCCTCTATTTGAGGGACGAGGAGGCCATGTCCTTTAACTATCTGATGGACATAACGGCCGTCGACTGGCCGGGGAGGAGGCCCCGCTTCGAGATTGTATATCATCTCTACTCACTGACCCACAGACACCGTCTGCGGATCAAATCAGATATTCCCGAAGAGGACCCCGTGATCGACTCCGCCACATCTCTCTGGAAAGGAGCGAACTGGTTTGAGAGAGAAGTGTGGGACATGTACGGAATCCGCTTCAATAACCATCCGGACCTTCGAAGAATCCTCATGTACGAGGATTTCGAAGGACACCCCTTGAGGAAAGATTACAGGAAAGATAAGCGGCAGCCCACCGTGCCAAGCCTCTCCTTCCCCGATCCGAGAAAAGATGTAAGGAGGGTTATCAAGGCATCGGATCTACGCAGGGAAAGGAATGAAGAGAGTAACGAAAGAGAAGGGGCCGATGAAAAAGAGGACTGAGAAGAGAGGGCAGGGGGAAGGAAGAGACGACCTTTTCGGCCTCGAGTGGTTAGAAGAGAGCGAGGGACGGGTAATCCTGAACCTGGGGCCCACCCATCCCGCAACTCACGGCACCTTCAGGATCATCGCCGAACTTGACGGCGAAACGATTGTTCACGTTGACAACCAGATAGGTTTTCTCCACCGCTGTTTCGAAAAAGAGGCGGAACACACCACCTGGACGAAAGTGATTCCCTACACGGATCGGTTGAACTATGTGTCTCCTCTTATGAACAATGTCGGCTACGTGATGGCTGTAGAGAAACTCATGGGGCTTAGGGTTCCGGAGAGGACTCACTACATCCGTGTGATTATCAGCGAACTTTCAAGAATCTGGGATCATCTCCTCTGCATAGGGACCAATCTCGTGGACCTGGGAGCTCTCACGAATTTCTGGTACTTCTGGAAACCGAGGGAAGAGATCTATGATCTGATCGAGGAACTCACGGGTGCCAGGCTCACCACCTGCTACACAAGGATAGGAGGGCTCATGGGAGACATGACCGGGGCATGGATCGAGAAGGCCCGGCACGTGGTGAAAGAATCTGTTCCCGCAGCCCTCAGTGATGTCGATGCCCTCATCACGAGAAACAGGATCTTCATGGACAGAACCATAGGTGTGGGCGCCATTTCGAAAGATGACGCGATTTCCTACGGTTTCACCGGCCCCTGCGGCCGGGCGTGCGGTATCCCCTACGACCTGAGAAAAGATGAGCCCTACCTCGTCTACGACAGGTTCGACTTCGACATCCCCGTGGGGGAGAAAGGGGACACCTACGACAGGTATCTCGTGCGGATGGAGGAGATCCGGCAGTCCTTGAGAATACTTGAACAGGCATTCGACCAGATTCCGGAAGGGCCAATAAATGTGGACAATTGGGACGTCATCCTTCCTCCCAAGGAGGAAGTGTATGAGAACATAGAGGCTCTCATGGGGCACTTCAAACTGATCATGGAGGGGATCAAGGTCCCCCCCGGCGAGGTGTACCATGCCACAGAAGCGGCCAACGGAGAACTCGGCTTCTACATAATCAGCACGGGAGAGGGGCATCCCTACAAGATAAAGGTGAGGCCGCCCTGTTTCGCCATATACAGCGCCTTCCCTGAAATGGTGAAAGGCCACATGATCGCGGATCTCGTGGCAGTCCTCGGAAGCCTCAACATCATCGCGGGAGAAATCGAACGGTGAAGCTCCTCACGGAACATTTCCACCTTCCCACCTACCATACGATGGCCACTTACAAAAAAAAGGGGGGATACGAAGGGTGCAGTAAAGCCCTCACAATGAACCCGGAAGAGATCATCGACGAGGTGAAGAAGAGC
Source organism: uncultured bacterium (assembly GCA_964587345.1). Lineage (GTDB taxonomy): Bacteria > Desulfobacterota > Deferrimicrobia > J040 > J040 > CAZPLX01. Next base: position 4,769 of record CAZPLX010000084.1, on the reverse strand, counting down.
AACCTCCGGGGGCGTGGGGGAGCGGGTTTCCCCACGGGAGTCAAGTGGGGTTTCATGCCCCACGACCATGAGGGAGAGAAATACCTTGTCATCAATGCCGACGAAGGGGAGCCCGGCACCTTCAAGGACAGGTACCTCATGGAAAAAGGCCCTCACCTTCTCATTGAGGGGATCATCATCGCGGCTTACGCTCTTGGCGTCCATGTCTGCTTCATCTACCTCCGGGGTGAGTTCGTCCGGGCAGGACGAATTCTCGCAGAGGCAGTGGAGGAAGCCTACCGGGAAGGCTTCCTGGGAACCGATATTCTCTCCTCCGGCTTTTCCCTCGACGTGATCCTCTATAGAGGGGCAGGAGCCTACATCTGCGGAGAGGAAACGGCACTCATAGAATCCCTCGAAGGCAAGAAAGGCAAACCAAGGCTTAAACCTCCCTTTCCGGCACAGTATGGAGTTTTCGGTGCCCCCACCACGGTGAACAACGTGGAAACCATAGCCCACATCCCCTCCATAATCACCAATGGAGGAGAGGCCTTCGCCTCTATAGGGACAGAAAAAGATGGCGGAACAAGAATTTTCGGAATATCAGGATATGTGAAGAAACCGGGTATCTACGAACTTCCCGCGGGAACGAACCTCAAGGAGATCATCTACACACACGGGGGGGGGATAAAGGACGAAAAGAAACTGAAAGCGGTCATTCCTGGAGGTTCTTCCGTTCCACTCCTTTCCGCAAATGAAATCGATCTTCCTGCGGACATTGAATCTCTCATGGAAGCTGGTTCCATGATGGGAACGGGAGGAATCGTAGTAATTCCCGAGGGGGTCTGCATGGTGAGGGCCCTGGAAATCCTCGAGTCCTTCTACGCCCACGAATCGTGCGGGAAGTGCACCCCTTGCCGGGAAGGAACAGAGTGGATCAGGATACTTCTCCATCAGATCGAGTCAGGAGAGGGAACAGAGGAAGATCTCGGCCTCATCCTGGACCTTTGCGATAACATGGAAGGCAAAACTATTTGCGCCCTGGCAGATGCTGCCGTCATGCCCGCCCTCTCATTTATCGAGAAGTTCCGGGAAGAGTTCGATTACCACATAGAGCACAAAAAGTGTCTGGACAATGAGATAAAGATATGAGGGGTGAGTCAACTCATGCCTAAGGTAACCCTCAACGGGAAAGAAATAGAGGTGGAAGAGGGTACTTCCCTCATCGAAGCGGGCGACAGGCTCGGGATCCATATTCCTCGATTCTGCTACCACCCGGAGCTTACGGTCGATGGAAACTGCAGGATGTGTCTCGTAGAGATCGAGGGGGTAGACAAACTCCTTCCCGCCTGCGCGACACCGGTTACCCACGATATGGTGGTCAGGAGTGACACGGAGAGGGTCACAAAGGCGGTAAAGGGGGTTCTCGAATTTCTCCTCGTCCACCATCCGATCGACTGCCCCATATGTGATCAATCGGGAGAGTGTTTTCTGCAGGACTACTACGTCGCCCACGGCCTCTATAAAAGCAGGTTCCCCCTCAAGAGGAAAATCCACAAAGTGAAGGCGAAGGACATCGGAGGGGACATCATGCTCGATGCAGAGAGGTGCGTCCTCTGCACCCGGTGCATCCGGTTCTTGAGGGAGGTGGCGGGAACAGATGAGATTAATATTTTCAACAGGGGAGCCCACTCTTCTATCGACATCTATCCCGGAAAACCCCTTGAAAATCCCTACAGCTGCAACCTGGCGGACATATGCCCTGTGGGAGCCTTGACAAGCAAGGACTTCCGGTTTCAGTGCAGAGTCTGGTATCTCCACGGGACGAAGACTGTCTGCACCGGGTGTGCAAGGGGCTGCAATCTCATCGCCCATCATCACGAGGGAAAAGTGTACCGACTTAAACCCAGGTCAAACAGGGAAGTAAACGGCTCCTGGATGTGTGACATCGGCCGCCTATCCTATAAAAAAACCTTTGAAAACCGCCTGGATTCCCCTGTTATCAAGGAGGGAGGAGGCGAAGAAAGGACCGTGAACTGGGATACAGCTCTTTATGGAACATGCCAGAGGATCGGGACTGTTCTTAAGACGAAGGGACCAGCGGCCATCGGGATAATCGCTTCTCCCTTCTTCTCCAACGAGGAACTTTACCTGGTGTGGAAACTCGCCGATCTGTTACAAACACCGAACCTCTCACTCGTGGATGGAGGAGACGAAGATCCCTACAGCGACGATATCCTGATCAGGAGAGATAAAACTCCCAACACCAGGGGAGCGCAGGAGATCGGAATTGCCCCCTCACCTCCGGGATTGGCGTTCAGGGAAACTGTTCGGGCGGCAGGAGAAGGGAGGATAGAACTCCTTATTATTTTTGGAAGATCCCTCGGGAGTATGAAGGACGGGGATGGGTGGAAGCTCCTGAAAAAAGTGCCCCACGTGATCAACATTACTTCCCACGTGAGCCCCCTGTCAGACGCGTGCACCATTCTCCTTCCCACACCATCTTTCGTGGAAAGGGAAGGAACGTACACGAATTTTTCCGGAAGAGTACAACGCTTTCATAAGGGGATGGAGCCTGCAGGAAATGCACGGGCGGGAATTAAAGTCGTCCAGGAGATCGCGGCGAGGGTCGGTGCATCATGGACATTCGAAGATGAAGAGGCGGTTTTTCGAAATTTGGCCGAAACCCTCCCCTTTTTCAAGGACCTCTCCTACCCTATCCTGGGAGATGGAGGGGCATTCGGGAACAAGGAAGTGTAAGCCAGTCACAAAAGAGCGAGGTAGCGATGATCGGAATAAAAAAAGTAGACAGACCGAAGAAAATCTCATTTTCCGAGAGGATTTACCTTCTCGAGATTGCGAAAGGAATGGCGGTAACCCTGAACCATTTCATGAAGAATCTCATAAATCCCCGGGAAATTCCCACCATCGACTATCCAGAAGTGAAACGGCCCGTTCCCGCCCGTTTCAGGGGAAGACACCGCTTGATGAGGCGGGAGGACGGGAATCCCCGATGCGTCGCCTGCATGTGCTGTCCCACTGCCTGTCCTGCGAACTGCATCACCATCGAAGCGGGGGAACACCCGGATCCATCTGTGGAAAAATATCCTATCCGCTTCGACATTGACATGCTCCGCTGTGTCTTCTGCGGCCTCTGTGTGGAGGCGTGCCCTCTTGATGCCATCAGGATGGATACGGGGTGGTACACGGTACCGGAAAAAAGGAGAGAAGATCTCATCTATGACATCGAGATGCTTCTGGAAGAATAGTGTGAGGGGTTAATGCCTTTTCTGCTCCAGGAGATATCTGTAGAACTTTTCTCCTCCATGGTCAATCATCGTGCCGATATCCATTTTCATATGCTCTTTGTCTATTGATCTCTTGAGAAGAGCTATATCGTCACTGTCCCCGTCGTGAAGATAGGAAAACTTGAGGAGGTTCCCCAGAGGCAGAAGGCGGGGGTGGGCATAATAGTCCGCCCCGGGAGGGCCGTCCCTTCCGATGTAGCGTCCAAAGAAAGGGCGAGGCTCTCCGAGCATCATCTCGGCCCTGTAAAAAGGGTCGCAGGGAGAGAGAAAGCGGAGGGTATAGTCAACTTCCCTTCCTCCTCCCTCCACCCCGAAGGTTACATCTTTCCCCCTGAAGAGGGGAGCATCCTCCCCGCTAATCAGGTAGAGGAGGTCAAAACTCCATCTCACCACCCTGTGGTGGACGGGGTCTTTTTCACCCCTGTCAAGGTAGACCTCGTTTGATCTTCTTGCCACATCTACCACTATCCTCCCGTCCCTGGGAAGTGACACGTCTCTCCCTATGAGATAGGTCCGGTGATGGTTGTGCTGGGCGAGCATCACCGCTACGGGAAACCTCCCTCCCTCGAGAACGATGTATACGGCCACAAAATTATCGAGTTCGTGCCAGTTGTCGGGTGAAAGTCCCGCGAGGCGGAGAAGAGTTTCATACCCGAAAGGAAGGTCTTTTGCAAGTCCGCTCACGGGGAAGACAAAATTATACTTGAGGAAAACAAGATCGAGGAGGTGGCTCTTCCCCTTCCGTGAGGGAAAGGAAACTCTTTCCCTGTAGATTCTTCCGTATGCGGCAGAGGTGAAGGCCCCTCTCTTCACCATCTCATCCTTGAATTTTTTCTCCTGGAAGTCGAGATAGAACTTACGGCTTGACACCTCTTTCTTCAAAAGGTCTCTCGTTACTTTCGGGGATACCATCCCATCGTCGGAAAATCTTCTCATTACGGTGAAGGGAAGATAATCCCTGTAGAAATCGACAGGGATCTGCCCCTCAGGGGAAACCACGATACGGGGTCTAAACTTATTCAGAAGTTCCCTCTCCTTCCTTGTGGGAAGGTGCTCCCCACCGCCTTCCAGGCAGATCCCTCTGAAATAATCCTTAAACCCGGGATAGTCCGCAAAGGTCATATAGTCTTTTTCCTTTCCCCTGCAGGAAGCGCTCCCGAAGAGAATCCCGAAAAGGAAAATAGAGACCATAAAAAGGATCGCAATCGGAGCCTTCCCTCCCCGCCTCACCTTTGGAAAAGAGGAATTCTCCGAATAGGGCTGAAAATCACTTTGTCTCTGTTTCATCAAGAGCTATTGTAGTATATGGCACCACCAGTCTCCATACTCTTGCCGGTTCATAACGGTGGGAACACCCTTAAGGAGTGCATTGAGAGTATATCCCTGCAGAGCTGGGAGGATTTCGAAGTTATCGCCGTTGACGACGGCTCAACAGACAGCACTCCCACTTTACTGAAAGAATGGGCGAGCATCGATAGGCGG
>CAZPLX010000083.1:0-6906 GCA_964587345.1 uncultured bacterium | reverse complement strand
AGCGTCGGCGGTGCCGCAGCAGAGACAGCAGCCCCGCGCGATCGTCGCTGCCCGCACAGCAGCCGGAGAGCAATATCGTCCGTGTCGCGCTGCAGGCCCTGGCTTCAGTGCTCGGCGGGACCCAGTCTCTCCACACGAATTCCATGGACGAGGCTCTTGCTCTCCCCTCTGAAAAATCAGTGAGGATCGCGCTCAGGACTCAGCAGGTCATAGCTCACGAGTCGGGGGTCGGAGATACCGTAGATCCCCTCGCGGGATCATACGCTCTTGAATCGATGACCTCTAAGGTGGAAGAGGGGGCCCGTAACTATATCGATGCCATCGACAGGATGGGTGGAATGATCAAAGCTATAGAGGAAGGGTATGTCCAGCGTGAGATCCAGGATTCGGCATACAGGTACCAGATCGAGGTGGAGAAAAAGGAGCGCATAATTGTGGGGCTGAACGAATTTTCAATATCTGAGGATCCTCCCGGAAACCTTCTCAAAGTCGACCCTGTAATTGAAAAGGAGCAGAGAGAACGGCTCGAGGCTCTTCGTAAAAGGCGGAACGACGATTCCGTGAACGAGGCACTCGCCTCGGTGAAACAGGCCGCCGGTGGAAGTGACAACCTCATGTATCCTATCCTCCAGGCTGTGGAGTCGTATGCTACGATCGGAGAAATTAGCGATGAGATGCGGTCTGTCTTCGGGGAATACAGATCGTCATCGCTTTTCTGAACACCCGGTGTATGGGGACAACACTGACAGATCTTCTTCTTGAAAACCCGGGAAAAATTATTTCGGGGAACGAACTTTCCGGTGTATTGAGAGTGAGCCGCCAGGCACTCTGGAAACAGATTAGGGGCCTGCGTAAAAAGGGATGGGAGATCGAAGGGTATTCCGGAAAAGGGTACCGTCTCCGATCAACTCCTCCTCACGTGGAGTACCGGCACCTGAAGGAGCGTCTCGCAGAGCCTCCTTTCTGGGAAGAAGTCCATGTGTGTGAGAAAGCAGGCTCCACGAACACCTTTCTTCTCGAGAGATCGGAAAGGGGGGTGAGGAGATCAATCGCCATTGCTGATTTTCAGGAGGGAGGCCGGGGGAGAATGGGGAGAGAATGGTTTTCACTTCCCGGAAGAAATATCACCATGTCCATTCTTCTCCCCCTTGAGATTCCTCCCGCCCGGTCACCTTCTATTACTCTTGTGGCAGGTCTTTCCGTGGCCTCTTCTCTTGAGAGGGAAACAGGACTTCGGAGCAGGGTGAAATGGCCAAACGACCTTTATCTCGGGAGGAAGAAGGTGTGTGGCATCCTCGTGGAGATGGTGGCAGAATCAGACAGGACAAAATCAGTCGTCATAGGGGTCGGCATGAATGTAAATATGAGGAGGGAAGAGTTCCCTTTAGAACTCGCGGAAAAGGCTACATCTCTCCTCGAAGAGGCGGGGAAGAAGTTCTCCAGGCCCTCTCTTGTTGCCTTGATTGCGCGGGGATTGGTAAGTGATCTCGACAATTTTGAAAAGTCGGGTCTTTCTCCCTTTTTGGACGAATGGGGTGCGAGATCCTACCTTAGGGGAAAGAGAGTGGAGGTAGACACCGGACGTGAGATCGTCCGGGGAGTTGTGGCGGGAATTGATAAAAATATGGGATACCTATTGGTAAAACCCCCGGGGGGGGGAGTTGCCCGCACGATCCTGTCGGGTGAAATAGATATATTGGAAGAGGGATAGAATGAGTCTTCTCGTTGTCGATATCGGCAATACCAATATTGTGATGGGAGTTTTCCGGCAAAAAACCCTTGCCGGACACTGGCGCCTTGTTACTGACAGGGAAAAAACTGAGGATGAATATGGCGTGCTCATACACCAGCTCCTTTTTCAATCAGGTATAGACATCGGTGCAATAGGCAGTATGATCGTATCTTCCGTCGTTCCGCCACTGACAGTTACATTCGAAGAGCTGGGGACGAAATACTTTCATATGACTCCCCTGGTCGTGGAACCGGGAATCAAAACGGGAATCAGCATATGTGTGGATAATCCGCGAGAAGTCGGAGCTGACCGGATTGTAAACGCCGTGGGGGCGTATGAAAAATATGGGACGGGGTGTGTTATTGTCGATTTTGGGACTGCAACTACCTTTGACCTTATTTCTCCACACGGTGAATATCTGGGGGGGGCCATAGCACCGGGAATCAACATTTCTGCGGAAGCACTTTTCAAGGCAGCCTCCAAACTCCCGAGGGTGAAGATAAGCAAACCTGACTCGATCGTAGGGAAGAATACTGTCGAATCGATGAGGGCTGGTATTTTCTTCGGATATGTGAGCCTCGTTGAAGGGATCGTCGTAAGGATGAAAAAGGAGAGCGTGGAGATCCCTCTCGTTGTTGCTACAGGAGGACTGGCGTGGTTGATGGCAGCAGAAACTTCCCTCATAGATCATGTGTACGAGAATTTGACTTTGGATGGTTTGAGAATTATATATTTTAAGAACAAATCCTAAGTTAAAAGGAGGAGACTAAGAGCGATGAAAAAGTCAGATGAGGGGAAGATAAGGAATGTTGGTGTGATCGCTCACGGGGGGGCGGGAAAGACCACCCTCGCCGAAGCTCTTCTCTTTTTAGCGGGAGTCACCGATAGGATGGGAAAGGTGGATGATGGTTCGTCGAGCTTTGATATCGATCCCGAGGAGATAAAACGGAAAATAACGATCAGCACTACCTTTCACCATTACAAGTGGAATAATGTTGACGTGACAGTTGCGGACACCCCCGGCTATATTAATTTTGAGGCGGATTCGAAGAACTGCCTTTCCGTTCTCGAAGGTGCGATTCTTCTGGTGAACGCAGTTTCAGGAGTAGAAGTCCAGACTGAAAAGATGTGGAAGTTTGCGAGGGAGCTGAATGTTCCCATAATTAGTTTTGTCAGCAAGATGGACAGGGAAAGGGCGAATTTTGATCGAGCCGTTTCCGAAATCAAGGAAGTTCTGGGAGTGACGCCCGTGATTATCACCTATCCCATCGGGAAGGAATCGGATTTTTGCGGAGTAGTGGACATCCCCACAATGAAGGCGTACACATACGAGGCCGACGGGAACGGGAAAGGAAAAGAGTGTGAGTTTCCTGAGGAGGTTGTGGGTGTGGTGGACAAGTTGAGGGAGCAGTTTGTTGAGGCTGTGGCGGAAACGGACGATGAACTTCTGGAAAAATACCTGGGTGATGGAGAACTTTCCCATGAGGAACTTTCCCGGGGATTTGAGAAAGCGGTATCCAGTTTCGGGATACTGCCTCTCTTTTGCGGTTCGGCTTTGAAGCTTGTGGGAGTGGACCTTCTTCTCGGGTATATAAACCGTCTTGTTCCCCCTCCTTCCTTCCGGGGAAATTCAAGAGGGATAGATCCGAAAAGCAAGGAGGAAGTTGTGAGAGCAATTTCGTCTGAAGAACCCTTCTCATCCCAGGTGTTCAAAACTCTTGTGGACCCTTATGCGGGCAAACTTTCTATTATCAAGGTGAAGTCGGGATCCCTTACATCGGATATGACCCTCTATAATTCCAGCAAGAGGAGCACCGAGAGAATCGCTCAGATCTTAAAGCTCGAAGGAAAGAAACAGAAGCAGATTCCCGGCGCAGGTCCAGGAGAGATCATTGCCATCCCAAAATTTAAGGAGACCGTTACTGGGGACACCCTCTGTGAACAGAAAAACCCGATACTTTTTGAGCGCCCCTTATTCAACGAACCGGTCATATCTTTTGCCATCAAGCCGAAGAGCAGGGGTGACGAGGACAAACTTGGTTCCTCCATCGCTCGCCTCATGGAGGAGGACCCGACCCTGAATTTTGGCCAGGACCCCCAGACCAGGGAGTTCATTCTCTCAGGGATGGGGGAAATCCATCTGGAAGTGGCAGTAGAAAAGCTTAAGCGCCAGTTCGGCGTGGAGGTTGAACTGCGGACTCCCAAAGTTGCGTACAAGGAAACAATCAAAAAAAGCGCTCAGGTACAGGGGAGATATAAAAAACAGACAGGCGGCAGAGGTCAGTACGGAGACACGTGGTTGAAAATCGAACCTCTCGAGGGAGGAAAGGGATTCGAATTCGTGAATAAAATTGTGGGAGGTGTTGTGCCGAGGCAGTACATTCCCGCTGTAGAAAAAGGTGTTGTAGAGGCAATGAGAGAGGGAGTCCTCGGAGGGTACCCTGTTGTTGATCTGAGAGTTACCCTTTATGACGGTTCTTATCACCCTGTGGACTCCTCCGAAATGGCATTTAAAATTGCCGGATCAATGGGGTTCAAGAAAGGAATGGAGCAGTGCAACCCTGTTCTCCTCGAGCCTATCATTGAAATGGAGGTGATCTGTCCCGAGGACACGGTCGGGGATGTGATAGGAGATCTAAACAGCAGGAGGGGTCGAGTGCTGGGAGTAGAAGTTCACGGGAGAAGTCAGATGGTAAAAGCAATCGTACCCGCAGCAGAGGTGTTGAGGTACTCCTCCGATTTGAGGGCACTCACTTCAGGGAGAGGAATCTTCTCGATGAGTTTCTCCCGTTATGAGGAGGCGCCATCCCAGGTCGCCGAAAAAATCGTCGCTGCCGCCAGGCAAGGGAGGGATGGAGGCGAAAATGGGTGATGAAATCTGGTAATGGAAAAAGAAAAATAAGTCTCATAAGGGAACAGGAGTTAACCCGGTCAGAGCAGGAACTCCTTGCCAACCATGTGAAAGGCTTACACGTCCCGGGGAAACTCGAATACGCAATCAGGGGGAACAGAGAGGTTCGTGCAATTCTCTCGAGGGATCCAAACAAGATTGTCGCAAGGGCCGTCGTTACGAGTCCCAGTTTGAGTGACGAGGAAGTGCTTGGTTATGCAAGATCGACAAATGTGAACGAGGAAGTTCTCAGGGGGATTGCAGAGAATCCCAAGATGGTGAAGAACAGGAGGGTTGTGGTTGCTCTTTGTAACAATCCCAGGACTCCTATCGGGTTATCCATAAAATTTCTTTCCCGCCTCGACATTCGGGAACTGAAACTTATTGTAAAGAACCGGGATATTGCCTCTCCGGTAAGGATGCAGGCGAGGAGAATCGCGGCGCTGAAACAGAAGTGAATACACGTCTATTTTATTCATCTGCAGGTTTTATTTAAAAGATGCCGATAATATGATAAAAGAAGAGAGAAAAAGGATAAAAAGAAGTTTTATTTTCACTTACTTTTCCGTTTAGGAGAATTTATGGCTCTATTTAATTACGCGTCCCGGGAAATAAGCGCAAAAATTGTCTATTACGGCCCAGGCCTGTCGGGGAAAACGACAAATATCGAAGCAATTCACTCCATGATCCTTGATGACAGAAAGGGAAAACTCATTTCTCTCCCTACAGAGACAGACAGAACTCTCTTTTTCGACTTCCTTCCCGTGGAACTGGGAGAAATAAAGGGCTTCAAAGTGCGCTTCCACCTCTATACGGTACCCGGTCAGGTCTTCTACAACAGAACCCGAAAGCTTGTTCTCCAGGGTGTGGATGGAATTGTTTTTGTCGCAGATTCACAGGTGAATATGAGTGAGAGCAATCTGGAAAGCCTGAGGAACCTGAATGAGAATCTCTCCGACTACGGGAAAAAGCTTGAAAACCTTCCATTCGTAGTCCAGTACAACAAGAGGGATATCAAGGACATCATGACTGTGGATGATTTGACACAGGAACTTGACCTGGATGGGATTCCTCATTTCGAGTCAATTGCAATAACGGGGGAGGGTGTCAAGGAAACTCTCATGGAAATTTCCAAACTTGTCTTCAACAACCTCAGGAAAACCCTGCTCCTTGAGTCGGAACTGGGGGAGAGCCAGGAGGATATCGGCGAACTCGTAGGGAGGGAGATAGAGGAAAAGTTTGTCAGACAGGAGGAGGAGATAGAGGAGATCGAAATGGTAGAAGAACTTCCCAATGAAGAGGAAGTGCATGTCGATTTCCAGGATCTGAGTGGGGAGACGGAAGAACAGGAAGGAAAGGAACAGCGAGAGGATGAAGTTGTGGAGGAGAGGGAAGAAGAATCTGGTTCGGTTGAGGAAGTGAAGGAGGAGAGGGAACCTTCACCGGAAATTCCTTTTGAGATGGATGAATACCTTCCACCCGAGAAGGAGGAGGTAGTCCCAGCGGATGAAATCTTCGATGAGATTGAGATCGAAGAAGAGGGGGAGGGGGAAGGTGGTGAAGTTGTCGAGATTCCTGAAAAAGAAGTGGGCGTTACCGTGGAAGGTGAGGGAATATCATTTCTTCGAATGGATGAACCCTATATCTCTCTTTCAGGAGAGTCAGTTATCCCGGCTGTGTTCCTTGACAGGGACGGAAACGAGGTAAAGATTAAAATTACCGTGTCAATCGAAAAAGGCTGACAATGGCGCAGTCATTTCTGGCTAGGGCGAAAGAAATAATCCGATCATCAGGAAGTATCGATTCAAAAATCGAAGAATATACAGGCCATCTCTCTGCGTTCCTCGATGGATCCGTTGTTTCCATCATCCTCTTCGACAAGGAAGTGGAGGAGTTTTTCCTCAGGAGTTCCACTCTGAAATACAAGGCGGGGCCTGAAACCGTGAGGTATTCTTCCCATGGTACTGTGGACGCCCTTTCCCTGGTTGAAAAGAGAGTGATATCCCTCAAAGAAGTAAACCGTCCTTCAGAGAGCAGATTGAAGGCAGAATATTTTGCCTATCCCATGATTGCAATGGGAGAGATGGTGGGTGTGGTGTCGATCCAGACTGTTTCTGACGATGGCCTGCCCCATGAGAAATTGAAAGCCCTCCAGGAGACAGTAGATCTCCTCTCTGACGTTATTTCGGTTTCGATAAAGGAAGAAACGATTTCCCAGCGAATGACAAAAATTGCAGCTATCAATGAGGCGGGGGTGAATATCATTTCCACCCTCGATCTTTCG
>CAZPLX010000082.1:0-6927 GCA_964587345.1 uncultured bacterium | reverse complement strand
GCCCGCGTGGGAGGGCTCGAGTCGGGTCCGCGGGGGCGGAGCGGCGGGAGAGCTCCCGCCGTAGTTGCCTGGCTGGCGGCCGTTCCGGGGGGTTGGGGGGGGTCTGTTTTTCTTGTAAGCCTTTCCCTGTCGGCCGGATCACTTTTGCAAAATAAATAATGAATAATCATTCATTTTTTTCTTGAATTCACCTATTCCATAGTTTATGATTTTTTTTAAGGCAGTTACCGGGGATTTCCCGGGGTAATTCCCTTCCTGGGTAAGGAGGTATCTTGTGAAAATAGTCGTCGCGGTAAAACAGGTTCCAAATCCCGACGAAAGGGTGAAGATCAAAAGAGATGGATCGGGAGTAGATCTGGAAGGTGTGAAGATGGTTCTCAATCCTTTCTGCGAAATCGCAGTGGAGGAAGCGTTACGGATCAGGGAAGGGAAGGGCGGAGAAGTGATCGTGGTCACCGTGTCCGGGAAAGATGCGGAGCTTCAGGTGAGAACTGCCCTTGCGATGGGAGCTGACAGGGGGATCCTCGTTGAAGCTTCCGCTGAGATCGATGTTGCTGTTGTGGCGTCTGCCCTCGCGGCTGTCTTTGAGATGGAGAAACCCGATCTCATAATAATGGGGAAACAGGCGGTTGATGACGATTCCAACCAGGTAGGGCAGATCCTCGCTGCGAAGCTTTCACTCCCCCAGGGAACCTTCGTTTCAAAGATCGAGTTTTCCGAGGGAGATAAGAGCGCAAAGGTTACGAGGGAGGTTGATGGCGGATTGGAGACAATTGAAATAGAGCTTCCCGCGGTGGTGACGACAGACCTCAGGCTGAATGAACCCCGCTACGCATCTCTCCCGGGGATCATGAGGGCAAAAAAGAAGGAGATGAAGATCATTCCTTTAGATGATCTTGGCGTACAGGCAGAGGGGAAGATCAAGGTTCTCAGAATGGAGTCACCGAAAGAGCGGCAGGGCGGAGTAATCCTGGAGAGCGTCCAGGAACTCGTTGAGAAGTTGCAGAATGAGGCAAAAGTCATATAAACCAGAGTTCAGAGTTACGTGTTCAGAGTTACGTGTTCAGAGTTTAGAGAGGGGAGAGGACGCTGATATTGTGAGAAAGAGTACGGGGTGAACAGGATTAAGGAGAGGTACCCTATGGGCAAAATATTGGTAGTGGTGGAGCATTTCGGAAAAGTGATGAAAAAATCGACCCTTTCTACCCTGTCTGCTGCCCACACTCTCTCGGAAATAGAAGGGGGAGAAGTGGAAGCCCTTGTCATTGGGGGAGATTATGCATCGCCTATTGCCGAAGAAGTCGCGAAATATGGGGTTTCGCGAGTGAATCTCCTCTCGGGAACTCTCTTTGAAAACTACCTCGCGGTTACCTATGCCCCGGCGATCGTTACTCTGATTGAGAAGAAGGGTTACAGCTATGTCATGGCACCGGCGTCCACCTTTGGAAAGGACCTGATGCCGAGGGTCGCGGGAATCCTCGATGCGCCGATGGCTTCCGATATCGTGGGATTGAAAAAAGTGGAGGGTGAACTGCACATTACTCGTCCCATGTACGCGGGGAACGCCATTGCGACGGTAACCCTCTCCGGATCCTTGAAACTCATCACCGTGAGGCAGACGGCATTTGATCCCGCGGAGGCCGGGGAGAGTGCTCCTGTTGAAGAAATTTCCGTGACTATTGAAGAGGATTCACTGAAGACGAAATATATAGGTCTCGAAATGACGGAATCGGAAAGGCCGGAGTTAACGGAGGCGGGCGTTATCGTTTCAGGAGGAAGAGGGGTCAAGACCGCGGAGAATTTCAGGCTTGTTGAAGATCTTGCCGATCTTCTTGGCGGGGCAGTCGGCGCGTCAAGAGCTGCTGTCGATGCGGGATGGGTTCCCAACGATTGGCAGGTGGGACAGACGGGGAAGATAGTAGCACCCGATCTCTATTTTGCCATCGGAATCTCGGGTGCGATTCAGCATCTGGCCGGCATGAAGGACTCAAAAGTGATTGTCGCGGTGAATAAGGATGATGAGGCGCCCATATTTCAGGTTGCAGATTACGGGCTCGTGGCGGATCTTTTCACAGCCGTCCCCGAACTGATCGAGGAACTTACAAAGCTGAAATCGGGAGATTGATGACCATCAGTCACATCACAATCCCGCCCCATCTAATAATGGAATTCCCATTGATTCCATGCTATTGTTATCTGGTTTAACTATTACCAGGGAGGAGGTTGCCTGGAGTGAAGTTGAAATATCTTCCCAAATACTGGAAACGGGGAACCGATTTCCTTGGAGTGCGTTACGGCATTCTCTGTGGCGCAATGACATGGGTGAGCGAGTCTAACCTCGTTTCAGCCGTATCGAACGCGGGGGGTTTTGGGGTGCTTGCGGGAGGGAATATGCCTCCCGATATGCTCGTAACAGAGATTGAGCAGACCCGGGCGAAAACGGATTATCCCTTTGGGGTAAATCTCATTACCATTGCTCCCAATTTTTCACAGCATATCGAGGTGGTTCTCGATACGAACGTGGAGTGCGTATTTTTTGCGGGAGCGATTCCCTCTGGAACTGATATTAAAAAATTGAAGGACGAAGGGAGAAAAGTCGTCTGTTTCGCACCGATCCTTCCCCTTGCGAAGCGCCTCTTAAGGCAGGGGATTGACGGACTCGCCATCGAGGGCAACGAGGCGGGAGGGCACATAGGCCCGATATCCACTTCTGTTCTTGCCCAGGAATTTCTCCCGAAAATTTCAGATATTCCTGTGTTTATCGCGGGGGGAATCGGAACAGGGGAGATGATTGCCTCCTACCTCCTGATGGGAGCATCGGGGGCGCAGCTCGGAACGCGTTTTGTTGCAGCAAAAGAGTGTGTGGCACACCCTAAATTTAAAAAAGCCTTTATCCACGCATCGGCCAGGGACGCCATGTCTACATCTCAATTCGATCCTCTTGTCCCGGTCATTCCCGTCCGTGCGATTACTAACGAAGGGACAAAGGATTTTAACGATCTTCAGCTTGAAGTTCTTGGTCTGTTAAAGTCGGGAAAGATTTCAAGGGAAGAAGCACAGATACGGATCGAAGAGTTCTGGGTGGGAGCTTTAAGGCGGGCAGTCCAGGAGGGAGATGTGGAAAAAGGATCTCTCATGGCAGGCCAGTCCGTTGCTTTCGTGAAGGAGGAGCAGACGGTGGAAGAGATCATACAGGAACTCGTAGAATCCGCCGAGAGGAAGCTTCGCGAACTTCTGGATGGGGGGGGATGATGGGGTGAGAAAAGTTTCCCTCGAGGAGAAGGAAGATAAATCAGTTTTCAAGGATGCCCTTAAGAGGCTTGATCTGGCAGCTACCCACATAGATGTTTCCCCTGAAATCGTCACACGCCTGAAATATCCCAAAAGGAGCATTATCGTTTCCGTACCGGTGAGGAAGGATGACGGAACCCTCGAAGTATTCGAGGGCTTCAGGGTCCAGTATGATGATACCCGGGGTCCTACAAAAGGGGGGATAAGGTATCACCCCCAGGCGAATCTGGACGAGGTAACAGCCCTCTCTTTCTGGATGACCTTCAAATGCGCCGTGGCGAACATTCCCTTCGGGGGTTCAAAGGGGGGGGTGAGGGTGGATCCAAAGAAACTTTCACCCATGGAGATCGAGCGGCTTTCGAGAGGCTACATCGACGCGATCGCGGAATTTATCGGCCCCGATTCGGATATCCCGGCTCCGGATGTCTACACGAATGAGAGGATCATGGGATGGATGGCAGACCAGTACAACATCATCAAGCGGAGCAACCAACCGGCGGTGATTACGGGAAAACCGACCACCCTCGGGGGATCTGAAGGGAGGAGGGAGGCGACGGGCCGGGGTGGATATTTCGTGGCCGTTGAACTTTCAAAAAAACTGGGCCTCTCACCGGGAGAGAGCACGATCGCGATCCAGGGCTTTGGGAACGCCTCTTTTCCCTTCGCCAGGTTGATGCAGGATGAAGGGTATAAGATAGTGGCCGTTTCCGACTCAAGGGGCGGTATTTACTCCGAAAAAGGCCTGGATGTTTATGCAATCAAGGATTACAAGGATCATACGAAGACCCTCGAGGCCGTTTATCACAACAGATCCGTTTCGGATATTGGGGAGGGTGACGAATTCGTCTGCTACGTGGATGAGTCCAGTCACGCTCACATCACCAACGAGGAACTGCTCGAACTCGACGTGGATCTTCTCGTGCCTGCTGCCCTGGAAAACCAGATTACCCTGGAGAATGTCCACAGGATCAGGGCAAAAAACATACTGGAACTTGCGAATGGCCCCGTAACGAGCGATGCTGATGCCATCCTTTTTGAAAGGGGAATCCGTGTCGTCCCCGACATCCTGGCGAATGCGGGGGGAGTCGTTGTATCCTATTTCGAATGGGTACAGAACAGAACGGGTTATTACTGGACGGAAAGCCAGGTAAATGAGCGCCTGGGGGAGATCATGAAACGGGAAGCGGAAATGGTCTACGTAAGGAGCGAGGATCTTGGAATCTCGATCAGGACGGGAGCCTACGTAGTCGCTCTTGAGAGAATCAGCTCTTCCATCGCTTCAAAAGGGACCTACGAGTATTTCAGGCAGAAAAGAACTAAGTAGCAAAATGGCGGTGAAGAGGTTGTTCGCGCCATTATAATTCCACGGGTTCTCTCTGAACCCGGAAACGATATCAATAGGTTCTTTTTTCTATTGCGTCGATGTACTCCTTGGCCGCATTCACAGCGACGGAAACCTCCCCCGCCCCTGTTGAGATGAGGTGAACCTTCCCTGGATAGGTAACGATGTCGCCTGCCGCGTAGACGAGGGGGAGCGATGTGGACATGTCCGTTCCCACCTTGATGGCCGCTCCCTCGATCTCGAGGCCCCATTCCTTGATGGGACCCAGGTTGGTAATCATGCCGATGCTCAGGACGATCACGTCGACGCCGATAATCTCCTCCTTTCCGCTTTTGTTGTTGTAGAGTACGGCGCCTTCCACGCGCTCCGTGCCGATGATCTCTTTTAGTTCGTAGTAGGGGTACCGTGCTTCAATATCCGAGTGAAGGATCTCCTCCACCATCGACTCGTGGGCAGAGAAGTCTGGCATCCTGTTGGCGATGATGATCTTCGAGGCGATCCCCCTCAGGCTGAGGGCCCAGTCAACGGCCGCGTTCCCGCCGCCGATGATGAGGACCCGCTTTCCTTCCAGCTGGGTGAAACGGGTAAGGAAGTAGTAGATTCCTTTCCCTTCCAGTTCCTTCTCGTGGGGAAGGTCAAGTGTCCTGGGCACGAACGCACCCAGGCCCGCGGTAATCACCACCGTTTTCGTGTAGTGCTCTCCCTTATTGGTTCTGAGCCTCACCAGGCATTCGCCCATGACCTTGAGGTCCGTGACTTTCTCCTTCAGGCATTTCTTCGGTCCGTAATTTCCCGCCTGTTCGATCAGTTTTTTCACCAGTTTGGAAGAGACGATTTTTGGATAGCCCATGACGTCGAAAATCTTTTTCTGGGGATACATGTGGATGAGCCTTCCCCCGAGCTTTGGCGTAGACTCGATGATCTTTGTTTTCGCTGCCCGAAGACCCGCGTAGTAGGCCCCGAAAAGCCCCACAGGGCCTCCCCCGATAAAGGTTATGTCGAAGATTTCCTGCCCCGGCATCTGGATGGGCCCCTCTCAATTCTCTCTTTCAGGCAGCATTCCCCTCTCTCCAGGTGAATCTAAGAGAAGAAAAAGGTTCCGGCGCCCATCGCCGGAACCTTCTATTCATTACTTGGAAGGTGTACCTTCTTGAGGATACTCTTTGCCCGAACTGTCGTAGCGGAAATAGTTTGATGGTGTGCGCTGGGATATCACATTGATTGCGTTGTTGAGCATCACACGAACGGCTTTTTCCATGGGAGTGTTCTTGTAGGTGGAAAATCCCCCCCCCAGAACTACTGTCCCCAGTCTTGCTCCCCCCAGACCGCCAACACCGAAAGAGGATGCCTTTCCATCAACGGATGTGGCGTTTACAACCCTTCCCGTCCTCACATCAATGAGCCTCAGGTCGGCGGAGATATATGCTTCCTTTTTACTGAATCCCGCACCTCCTAAGAAGGGAACTCCCAAGGGAACCACGACACCTCCTCCCTTTGTTCCCGAAGCGTTGGGTTCAAATGCGGTGATGGCGCCTATCACGAGGACATCGGCGCCTTCCATCATCCCTACCTTCGCAGCCTTTTTTTTATTGACGTACCTGCTTTCGCCCAGGTCAAGTTCCCTTTGTACTTCAGAGAGTCCTTCTCCCCTTTCGAGAACGACAAATTTGTTGGTGTTGAAGAGGGCGGTGCTCAACATGTCAGAGAAGCCGTCCCCCAGGCTCCCATAACACTTTGCCGCTTTGCACCTGAAGCTCGATACGGCAATCCTCGCCTTGGGTCCCTGGTATGTGACAGCCTCCTGAACTGAGGGTCCCCCGGAATTGACGGTGGTCTGAATTTCCGGCCCGCATGCCGCAAGTGCCAGGATGAGCACGAGAAGAGCAAGATTTGTAGCCAAACCCAGTTTACTTCTACTCATTGTTTCCCTCCGTGGACTATTGGTTTACCCACATATTTGCATACCCCCCCCACACAGTCAAGAAATTGGAATGTTGAGATATATGGGAGGAGTGACTATTTCCCTGTATCCTCGCTATCTTTTATGATATATAAGATAAAACCTTTCCCGGGAAATGAAGTATCAAGGAGTGTTTCGTGATGGATCTTGCGTGTAAACGTGGGTTTCGCGATGGGGTTTTCTCCGAGGACGTAAAAAAGGTTTTGGAGGAGCTCTGCCGGGTTGCCAGGGGAGATATTCTCACCATGACAACCCTTGCCGGGTCGGGTCATCCGGGAGGCTCCATGTCATCCCTGGAAATGTTCATGACACTCTATTCCCTGGCGAATATCAG
>CAZPLX010000081.1:0-6933 GCA_964587345.1 uncultured bacterium | reverse complement strand
TTTGGAAGGGCCTCGAAGTCTTTCGACAAGCTCCTCCACATGGACTTGAAGAAAAAGAGAGTCGATATTATCTCCTCTCTGAAGGTGAAAAGAGAAAAGGGGAAGAGAAAACCCTTTATTCTCTACGTGGCTCTTTCTTCCCCCGAGGAAGGAAGGAACCTTCCAGGGGAGGTGGATTATCTCGTCCTTGACCTGACTAAGAATCTGGCGCGTAATCCGGGAAGGCTTTCATCCCTCGAAAGGGATAGAATATTCTTTCGTCTCCCGGCACTTCAATCGGATCTTTCCCTCACTTTTTTCAGAGGGGTGATAAAGAAGCTCGTCCAGAGAGGGTTCAAAAAATTTCTTATTCCCGATGTGGGGTGGATCAGGGTGTTCCAGGAAGCACGGGTCGCGGAACTTGTCGAGATCCTCTCAGACTACTATCTCTATTCTTTCAATACCGCTTCGTGTATCTATCTCCAGAGTCTCGGGATCTCCCGCTTCATCCTGCCCCTTGAATCGACGCTCAAGAACATCCGTGATGAAGGAAAGTACCTTAAAGGCCTCGGGATTTTTCCTCTCTATGTGAAAGTCCCTCTACTCGTAAGTCCTCTTTCCGCATCCCCTCTGGCAGGTGAAAAGGTGGTGGAAAGCAAGATGGAGGAAAGGTTCAGGGTTTTTTCCGGGGAGAAGGGAACAACTATTTACGGTGAAGAGGCTTTTTCCGCGTCCGGTTATATTGAGGAAATTTCGAGGGCCGGGGTCAATGCCTTTCTCGTAGATCTGAGGAGCAGTGGAAATGAGGAAGGGAAAGAGGTTCTCAAAATGATATTTGACGATAAAATAATTCCGGGGACTTCTGCTTTTAATCTTTTAAGAGGAAACGTATAGAAGAGGGGATCACGTGCCGTCTTATAGTGAGAGAGTATCTCATATCAGGAACATCGGGATCATCGCTCATATCGATGCTGGGAAGACTACCCTTACCGAAAGATTTCTCTACTACGGGGGAATCAGCTACAAGATGGGTGAGGTCCACAACGGAGAGGCGTTGATGGACTACCTTCCCCAGGAACGTGAGCGGGGTATTACCATCACCGCCGCGGTTACTCAGTTTCCCTGGAAAAGCGGGGACGTCCATCTTATAGATACTCCAGGCCATGTTGATTTCACCATCGAGGTGGAGCGCTCCTTGAGAGTCCTGGACGGTGCGGTAGCGCTCTTCTGCGCGGTAGGAGGAGTGGAACCTCAATCAGAGGTAGTCTGGAAACAGGCCGTAAAATTCGGAGTGCCCATCATTGCCTGTGTGAACAAGATGGACCGGCCTGGAGCAGATTTTTTCGGAGTGATAGAGGATATGAAAGAAAAACTCGATGCGAGGCCTGTTCCTCTCACTCTCCCCATAGGGGCCGAAGACGGTTTCAGGGGAGTGGTAGACCTGGTCAGAATGGAGACTCTCTTCTTTGATGAAGGGGACATGGGAAAGAGTGTGGTGAGAGAGCCGCTTACGGGGGAGATGTGGGAAGAGGCGGGACGATTTCGGGAAATTCTCCTCGAGGCGGCGTCGGATTTTGATGACGAGGTTACAGAACTTTATCTGGAAGAAAAGGAGGTGCCTGAAGCTCTCATCATAAGGGCGATCAGGCGGGGAACGCTACAGGGGAAGGTTCATCCTCTCTTTGCCTGCTCTGCGTTGAAGAATAAGGGAGTTCAACCGGTAATGGATGGGATTATTGACTTTCTTCCCTCTCCGGTGGAAATACCTCCGGTCAAAGGTATCGCCCCGGATACGGGGGAAGTCCGGGAGAGAGGCCCCGATATTTTACTTCCCTTCTCTGGACTTGCATTCAAGGTGTTAATGGAGGACGGGCGGAAAACAGTTCTCGCGAGGATATATTCGGGAGAGTTGAAAGAGGCGATTGCAGTTCTGAACGTAAGGAGGAAAGAACGAGAAAAAATCGCGAGGATCTTCAGAATGCACGGAGGAAAGAAGGAGAGGGTGCGGGAGGGGCAGCCTGGAGATATCGTGGCGCTCCGGGGCCTCAAGAACGTATCTACAGGCGACACTATCCGCGCTCCTGATGACCCCATAGAATTCGAGCCTATCGAGGTAAGGAAGCCTGTGATATCAGTCACCCTCGAGCCTGAAAGGCTGAGCGACATCGATAGGTTAAAGGAAGTCGTAGGGAAGATTACTGCGGAGGACCCTACCCTCGAGTTCAGAGAGGATGAGGAGACGGGGCAGATGATACTTTCAGGGGTGGGGGAACTTCAACTCGACGTAAACGTGGACAAGATGGAACGATTTTACGGAGTCCACGCGAGGGTGGGAAAACCTCAGGTGTTTCTGAGAGAGACTGTCGAAGGGGAGGGAGTAGGTGAAGGCTTCTTCGAGAGGGAGGTTGAGGAGCAACTTTATGCGGCGAGGGTGAAGGTGAAAGTGTCTCCTCAAAATAGAGGAGAGGGGCTCGATATTCGAGTGGCCGAGGGAATTTCCCATGTCGGGGGATCAGTGAGAGAGGCTCTTCTCATGGGAATACATGAAGGCTCCGGATATGGGGCTTTTGGATATCCAGTGGAAGACATCCTCGTGGAACTACAGGCGGTGGAATTTCCCCACAATGCGCAGCTTCCCCAGATCACGAAGGTAGCGAGCGCGTCCGCATTCCTCGAGGCATACCGCCTCGCGGGACCGGTTCTTCTGGAGCCCGTGATGGATATCGAGATTACAACCCCAGAGGAATTCATGGGAGGGGTTCTCGGGGATCTCTCTTCTCGCGGGGGAAAGGTGGAGGCTGTGGATAAGAGGGGAGGAAACTCAGTAATTAGAGGGACTGTCCCTCTCCGTGCCATGTTCGGCTATGCTACGGACTTGAGGTCTCTCTCACAGGGAAGAGGGGGGTTCACCATGAAATTCCACTCCTTTGATCGGGCATGACAGGGTTAATTTAATCTCACAATCGGTTTCTCTGAAGGAATGGCCATCGATTATAATAGGGGTGTATCGTAAACCAATGGGGGAAAAGATGAAAAAACAAAAAAGATCGATAAAGGAAGACTCAATTCTTTCTGAGGTGATCAGACAACATCCATCCCTTCGGGGGAAAATTGCCGAATTCTTTGGTAAAAGATGCCTCTCCTGTCGCAGTTCCACAAAAGAAACGATCGCGTACACTGCCTTTAACAGGGGATACAGGCCTGAGGAGGTGGTTAGGGAGTTGAATTCCCTGCTCGCATCAGGGAAGGGAAAGGGGAGTGGGTCCCGTGGGTAGTTATGATCTGAATGACCAGGGCGTATGAAGCTAAGGTATGTTACTGGTGACCAGAGGGAGGTAAAGATACTCCTTCTTCCCTTTTGTCTTTCCCACAACGAGCAGGAAAGCATCCGGGTTCTCGCGGAGAGTCATGGTTATCGTGTGGTTGTTTCACGGACAACTGCCTATGCTCTTTCCCAGGTGAGAGCCGCGGCGCGGGAGATGCGGGGAAGTCCTGTAAGGATCGTTGGCGTGGTGTGCGATGGAAGGGCAAAGAAAGTTGCTCTCGGACTCTTCTTTCTCAAGAGCAGGCAATATGTGAGAAGCCTTCTCGGATTTAAAACCAGGAGAATTATTCTGGCGAGGGTCGGTATCGAGGGAGGGACAAGGACAATGTTCGGCCGCAGGCAGTGTCACGTGGGAAAAAATTCAGTCAACAGGAATGATCTTATTCTTGCCCTCAAAGGAGGAAGGGTATTTTTCCTCCTCTAGTTTTCTTTCATCTTAATCTTCCATATGTCGTGTGGGTACTGAAAAGTCGGAGTGAGTCCTCAACTCTTCCCAGAATTGAACGAGATCCTTTGAGTAGATGAAAAGGTCGTGTTTTACCCCGATCTGATCTACAACGTGGTGTCTAAGGGTTGCTTCTTTTGAAAACCCTAGTTTTTCGAAGACTTTGTGGGCGCTGTACTGGATATCGAGCATCTCCGCAACGATCTTTTCCAGTCCGCACTTCAGGGCAAAGTAGAAAAGCTCCCTCGCGATGATTGATCCAAGGCCCTTCCTCTGAAAATCTTTTGCTATGGCGACCCTGATTGTGCCCACATGTCGCATCCAACCGGTCATATTTCTGTGGATCGTGCCGTCTGCTACCACTCTCTTTCCATCCCACGCAAGGAGAGGGAACACTTTGTCGTAGTTCAGCTCCCGTGCCCATTTTTCGATTACCATTGGATCAGTGACGTCATCCTTCAGGTAGAGCCTGTCCTCCTCCGGAAGGGCAGCGAAAAACTCATAAAGGGAATCTTTTTCCTTTTTTTCAAAGGGTTTAAGGGTTATCTCACTGCCATCTTTAAGCCTGACTTCCGTAGGGTAGTTCCTCAACATAAGGCACCTCCTCGAAGGGGACAGAATGATCAAATAATGTTTTATTATAATTCCATTGTACAGGGAATTTTCTTCTCTTTCACCCTTATTTTTCCCTTCATTGCACTATCATGGAACTCCCTCTTTCGAAAGGGAAACAGGTTTCCACTTAGCGGAAAAAAAACTATAATAAACGATCTTCCAGGATCGTGGAAAAAGGGAAAGGGAATTGAGTTCTACAAAAAAAAAGATGGGAATAGCGGCTCTCATCATGATGAGCAGCGTTTTTTTAAGCAGGCTCCTCGGGTTTGCAAGAGACGCGGTGATAGCCTACACTCAGGGAGCAAATGCGGGAACTGATGCCTATTTTGCTGCATTCACAATACCCGATTTTTTGAATTATCTTCTCGCGGGGGCATCCCTGAGTATTACCTTTATCCCCATCTACACTGCCTATCTCAAAAAGGGGAAGGTGGAGGAAGGAAATCGGGCGTTTTCTTCCATTTTCTGTATCCTTTCCACCCTTCTGGTAATATTCGTGATCCTGGGAGAGATATTTACGGAACAGCTGATTCCTCTTATTGCTCCAGGTTTTCAGGCTAGCCAGGTGGTCTACGCGGCCCATCTCACAAGAATCGTGATGCCCGCTCAGCTTTTTTTCTACGCCGGGGGGCTATTTATGGCCGTTCAATACTCGAGGGGCAAATTTTTGATCCCTGCTCTCGCCCCTCTCATCTATAACGGGGGGATTATAACCGGGGGACTTCTCCTGGGGAAAAAACTGGGGATGGAAGGCTTCGCATGGGGTGTCCTTGGTGGGTCATTTATTGGGAATTTCTTCCTCCAGGGGATAGGGGCGTACAGAGAGGGGCTCAGGATCAGCCTGAGTTTTGACACGGCAAATAAAGGCCTGAGGGAGTTCATCCGCCTCTCTCTTCCTATCATGCTCGGTTTTTCCCTTGTCTTTGTGGATGAATGGATGAGCAGGGTCTTCGGATCTTTTCTTGTTGCAGGGGCTATCACATGGCTGAACAACGCGAGAAGGCTTTCCCAGGTACCGATCGGAATATTCGGCCAGGCCTCCGGGGTGGCGTCCTATCCCTTCCTTGCAAAAAGGGCGGCGGAAGGGGATATAGCGACAATGTTCGAGGAAATGGGGGCCGCTCTCGATTGGGTTTTTTTTCTCTCCACAATTGCAGCCTCCTTCGCATTTCTCTTCTCAAAAGAGATTGTCCTGGTAGTGTTCATGCGGGGAGCATTTGGGATGAACGATACGGTGCACACGGCTTTTGCACTCTCAATGTTTGCGCTGGGTATTCCCTTCTGGTGTGCTCAAAACATAGTGGCCCGGGGATTTTTTGCCATGAAAGACACCCTTACCCCCACAATTATCGGGACACTTGTGTGGGTTGTCACCCTTCCCGCATACTACTATCTTATGGTCAGCTACGGTGTGGTCGGCCTGGCTTCGGCTTCAACTATAGGAATTGTTGTGCATACCCTCATGCTCTACGGGTTCCTCGTGAGAAAAACAAAAATTTCCTTCCAACCGCGCATCGTCCGCGTTCCCCTTCTCACCCTCTTTCTCGGGGGAGTTGGCACCTTTATTCTCATGAAAGTGCTCACCTTCATGACTTTTCTTCCCACGCCGGAGAGCATGTCGGGGGCTTTTGTCCGAATGGGGGCAGGTTTTTTCTTCCTCTGTGCCTTTTTCTTTTTCTCAGGCCTCGGTCTGGGCCTCTCTCCATCAAGGGTGATAGCGGGAAGATTTCTTCATGCCGGGGAAAGCGATAAATAATAAAGGGAGAAGTTTTATGGGTGAAATCACGTTCAGGCAGGAAGGCTTCATAGGAACAATCACCATATCAAATGTGGGAAAAAAGAACGCGCTTACCATGAAAATGGTGAAAGAGATTACTTCCCTTTTTCCAAAACTCGGGCAACGGCCCGACCTGCGCTGCCTCGTTCTCCGGGGAGAAGGGGATGGCGCGTTCTGCGCGGGCTACGATATCAATGCGATTCCCTCGAAGGAAGAGGGGGGAGAACAGGTCCTCCTGTCCGCAAATCCTTTCGATGACATGATCAGGGCCGTGGAAGACGTGAGAATCCCCGTTGTTGCCATGATTGGAGGAGCTGTTTTTGGAGGGGGTCTGGAACTTGCCTGCGCGTGTGATATCCGGATTGCCTCAAGGGGATCGCTATTTGGGATGACACCTTCACGACTAGGGGTAATTTACAGGCCCGCGGGACTCATGCGTTTCGTAAATATTATCGGCCTCCAGTTCACCAAGGAACTCTTTTTCACGGCTCGCCATGTGGATGGAGAAAGGGCCCGGGAGATCGGCCTCGTGAACAATCTTGTTTCTTCTGAAACACTTAAAGAGGAAGTGTACGGGATCGCGAGGGAAATTTCGGTGAATGCCCCCCTTTCCATAAGAGGGACAAAACGTATGCTTAACATGTGCATGGATTACGTGAAACTCGCAGGAAGTGATATTAAGGAGGCGGATGAACTCATCAGGGAGTGCATGGAGTCGGAGGATCTTGTTGAGGGGAAAAGAGCCTTCAGGGAAAAACGGGATCCCCGATTTAAGGGGCGGTAGATAAACCG
>CAZPLX010000080.1:0-6956 GCA_964587345.1 uncultured bacterium | reverse complement strand
GAGAGAGCGATACCAAAAAAAAAAAGAAAGTAAATATTTGTGGGAACGAAAAAAGAAAAACGGGGAGAAGGAGAAAAAACCCAGCCCCCCCCGCCGTTACTACAATTCCGTCGTCAGAGACTACACTACGGCGACGGAAACTTTTCCCTCAAACTTCGTTGCGTCCCTCTTTTCCTTCGCGGGAGAAGACTATTTTCAGCTTGACTCATCGAAGGAACGGGAAGCCACGGATGTCAGTTTTTCCTGATACCACTCTTTCCCCCATTCGTGGAAGGCGGCCCTCATGGCGGCACCTGCTTCTCGTCATACTCCTTTTCCTTTTTTCCCTCACTCATCCCGCAACCTCAAAGGGGGAAGATTTTTCCATCACCTCCTTCCACGTTGATATGGAAGTGCGGAGCAATTCTTCCCTCCATGTTAAGGAAAGGATCGAAACAGTTTTTCACCGGCAAAGGCACGGATTATACAGAGATATCCCTATCCAGTACGTTGATGATCTGGGAAAAAAAAGTGTAACTCCCATAAAGATCCTTTCGGTCACTGACAATGCCGGGAAAGGGTGGAAATACAGGGCCCGGCGGAGAGGAGGATATCTCCGGGTCCGCATCGGCAATCCGAGAGAATATATCAAGGGAACGCAGGTATTCGTAATCAGATACCGGGTGGAGAATGGGATCCTCTTTTTCCCCGATCACGACGAACTCTACTGGAACGTAACGGGAAACGAATGGCCTGTGAGTATAGATCGGGCCTCCGCTACGATCAGGGTCCCTG
The DNA here is from genome assembly GCA_964587345.1 of uncultured bacterium. Classification (GTDB taxonomy): domain Bacteria; phylum Desulfobacterota; class Deferrimicrobia; order J040; family J040; genus CAZPLX01. Next base: position 6,182 of record CAZPLX010000080.1, on the reverse strand, counting down.
ACACGAAGCAGCCCATATCCTTTCAGACCCGCTGTTTCACCGGATACCGCGGGTCTCGCGATCGAGCATGCAAGATCGAAACCGGCCGGAATGAGGCATCCTTCATTTCGACACACCCTTTCTCCCCCCTCGAGGGGATGACCATCGTTCTCGGATGGGAAAAGGGCGTCGTCCATCCACCGGGACTCATGAAAAAGTTTTTTTTGTCAGTAAAACCCTTAAAACACCTTCCCCTCCTCATCCCGATACTCACCCTTCTGTATATGCTCCGCCTCTGGTACCTGAAGGGAAAAGACCCCTCAACGGGCGACCCACTTGTGGTCGCATACACACCCCCTGAAGAGGGGGAAAAAGGCCCCCTCCTCCCCGCGGAGGCAGGAATTTTAAATGACGAGAAGCTCAACCCCTCCGACATTACGGCGTCGGTTATCGACCTTGCAGTCAAAGGATTTTTAAAAATTAAGGAGACGAAAATACCGGGAATTCTCTTCGATAAGACCGATTATCTCCTCCGTAAAGAGGAGAAAGATATCACTTTCCTGCCTCACTTCGAATCTCTCCTCCTGGAAAAACTCTTTGAAAGCCACGGCACTTCAGTCCACGTCTCCGAACTCAAACTGAAATTTTACAAACATCTCGACGAATTGAAGAAAACGGCTTTTGAAGGGATGGCAGAGAAGGGGTATTTCTCAGGAAATCCCCTGAAAGTCAAATCCTCCTACATCTTCCGGGGAGGGGCGATCCTCATATCGGGGGGCCTGATCGGGTGGATCGGGGGTATGGTATTACACGGCATGACGGGACTCCTCGCCCTCTCCATCATCATCTCAGGACTCATCGTAATCCTCTTCGCTCCCCTCATGCCCGTAAAGACCATGAAGGGCGTGAGGATCCTTGAAAAGGTCCAAGGATTCGAGGAGTTTCTCATGCGCGCGGAAAAGGAGCGCCTTGAGCGAATGAGTGACAAGAATCTCTTCGAGAAGTACCTCCCCTACGCGATTGCCCTCGGCGTATCCCACCGCTGGGCAAATGCCTTCGAGGGGATTTCTCAGGACCATCCAGAGTGGTACATATCCGGCGAGGGGATCGGCACTTTCCATCCTGCGACTTTTCACCACTCCCTCACCTCAGCCCTCTCGACCATGTCCACCGCCATGACTTCGTCACCCAGGAGCAGCGGAAGCGGTTTCTCAGGCGGCGGGAGTTCCGGAGGAGGTGGTGGAGGAGGGGGAGGAGGAAGCTGGTAGGTCGGGGAATTTTATTTGGACACCAGGAAGCCCGATCCCTTCTTCCCCCCTACCTTTCCCGCCTCCACAAGATCTACGAGAACGCGGGGCGCCCGGAAACGCTCACCCAATGCATCTTCCAGGCCCTTGCATGCTTCGAGCATGGTGTCTAAACCGATGAGATCGGATAGCTCAAAGGGACCCATGGGGTGGTTAAAAGCAAGGCGGACAGCAGTATCGATGTCTTCCATCGATGCCACTCCCTCTTCGTACACCCTGTAACATTCGATGAGAAAGGCGGAAAGAACTCTTGTGGTGATGAACCCCTGACGGTCGAGAGCGATGACGACCTCCTTCCCCGCACTTTTTGCAACATCGACGGCGACCTCTACCGCCTCATCGGAAGTGGATTCTCCTCTCACGATTTCCACAAGTTTCATACGATAGGCAGGGTTGAACCAGTGCATCCCCACGACCCTGTCGGGGCATGAAGTAGCAGAGGCAATCTCCGTGATCGAAAGCTGGGAGGTGTTCGTGGCAAGGATGGTATCTTTTCCCGCATCTTTCGCGATATCTGAGAAAAGTTCTTTTTTCAAGGAAAGCTCTTCCGGAATTGCCTCGATCACCATAAGGGCATCCTCCACATAGGGGCGGGGAGAAGATGCTCCCTGAAGTCTTCCCATTACATCTTCGAGGTCTTTCTCACTTATTCGTCCCCTCTCTTTCTCCCTTTCAAGACCATAAAAAATGGTTCCCATCGCCTTCTCGAGAGAGGATGCATCTACGTCTGTTAAAACGACCCCGTACCCCGATGTGGCAAGTACCCTGGCGATACCGCTCCCCATGATCCCCGCACCCACCACAACGATTCTGGCTTTCATGAAGCTCCCCCTGGACCCTCATTTAAATGGATCGCGCCGTCAATTCCCCCCGAGCATCTCCTTTAAGCGGACAATGTTCAGCTCGTGGGTTTTTTCCTCTTCGGCGATGTCACTGAAAACTTTCGCGAGGACAGTATCCTCGCAGGAGGAAGCGAGACGGCTGTAATGGGTATAGGCATGCCTCTCTGCCTCCCGGGCAAATTCAAGTATCTCGGATACGGGGGAGGAAGGAGTAATACCCCTCTTTTTAAGGGCGTCCTCGAGCATCGAGCGAGCTTCCTTTCTGTGCCCCCGGATCACATCCACATCTTCTACCGCATCCAGGCTTTCCTCGCTGTAGTCTGAAAAAATCTCCACGAGGCGCGCAACGTGGGTTTCCTCCTGCTTCGACAGGTAGTTGAGAATTTCTCCTGTTTTTTCATCCACCACGCGGTTGGCAAGGTCCTGGTAAACAATCATGGACATGAACTCCATGGTTATCGCAGCTTCCACCGCCTCCTTGATGTCCATGGCTCCTCCGGAAATTTTTATCAATTATACATCGATTCAATTTCCCCCCTTCATGAAAATATTTTGAACCCCTTGAATCAGATGATAGACTTTATATATCTTCACAAATCAGGTGGAACTGATGAACCCTCTAAAAAAAGAACAGGCTAGATACGAGAGGGCACTTCACAGATTTTTCGGAATTCCCGCGTCTCAGAGAAAGCAGAAAGATCGGGAGAAACTCCTCTCGGTTCTAGGAGTTCCCAAGCCTCGAGAATTCTTCGGGATGCACATTCCCCTCTGGTTTGCGAGGATCGATGAACTCCTCGATCCTGCGAGCACCGACATGCTTCCCATAAGTATAGGCCACTCGTATGTAAACTGGGTCCGGGGGGCCCTCCGTTCACTCCCCAGAGAAGCAAGGGTCAAGATACTCTCTTCCAAGCTTAAGTTGACAGGCCTCAACAAAGCGATTCTGAAACTGCTGGGTAAAATGACGGGGAAAAAACCGCGATCATTTTACGTGGAAGATGTGCAACTCGTTGACAAAATCCACAAAGACACCCTCCTCACTATCGTTGACAGTAGCGGCACGAAAATCCAGCTCTACATATCTCGCTTCGGTTGTATAGGTGAGTATATCTTCGGGGGCCTTCCCCTCATCCTCGGTATCCCTTCACAGCCCTTTCAGTTCCACGTCACCCCCCAGGGGGAGGAACTCCTCGTGAAACCCCTTGAGGAGGGGAACAACATCTATCTCGACGAATCTCTCTCATCTGCTTACTTCCTTTCGAACTGGGAGTGGATCACGGAAGGAGTTGCGAGATGCGATGCCTTAGGTGACGTGATGGGCTGTGCCCTCCGTTACGGTCACTACATCGCCACTAAAAACCGTGAGGTACACACAATCGACAATATCGAAATCCTTCACTTAGACAGCGAGGATGTGAAGATCCATGAACCGATCTTTGACTTTCTCCCAAGGAAGATCTCGCCAAACGATGGGAGAAAGCGGAAATCCCTGGGAGAAAAGATAAAGAAGAAACATTTCAAATTCTACAGAGGCGAACTCACAAATATCAGAGAAAAATGGCCTTTCATTGAACGGTACCTCTCGGAGATGAAAAGGCATATCAGAGATTACTCGGGCGAACCTTTCGAATCAATTCTCTCGAAAATCCGGCACAATGTGCATAAGAAAATCGGTTAATAGTAACGTCCAACGTCCTATGAAAACAGATAGGAGTCAGATTGTTGTTTCCTGTTTCGCGTTTAGGGTTTCGAGTGATGGTGTTTCTCTGAACTCTGATCACTGAACTGGGAACTATATCGTTACGGATCCTCCCCGGTGAGCTCTTGAAATATTTCCTTCACTGTAGTAATTTCAGTGCACCTTGGCACGTTTGAACCGGAGAAGATGAGTCCGCCCACAGCATCCCCTCTCTGAGATTCGGCAAGAGACTTTGCGATGCAAAAACCTTCCCCCCTGTCCCTGTACGAGCAGTGGATCAGGCAGTTCACAAAACATTTCCCGTCCCCGTTATGTGTCCCCTCCTCGAGCTGGCGGACGAAGGGATTTCTCACACCCCTTCCCGGAAGACCCACAGGACTTTTCACCAGAACCACGTCATCCTCTCCCGCATCGAGATATGCCTGCTTGAAAGAATCAGGAGCGTCGCATTCAACGGTACACACAAAGCGGGTTGACATCTGGACACCATCGGCCCCGAGGGACATCATCCCGTCGATATCCTTCCTATCCCAGATCCCTCCCGCCGCAATGATAGGTATTTTCTCTTTGATAACTTTCACAATGTACTCTTTCAGATCAGGGATCACCCTTTCGAGGAGGTACTCTTCCTTTCCCACTTCGCTATGAACCGCTCCGAGATGTCCTCCCGCATAATTAGGAGTCTCCACGACAAAGCCGTCAGGCACCTTTCCGTGTCTTTTCACCCAGCGTTTGTAGATAAGTTTCGCTGCTTTCACAGAGGATACGATGGGAACAAGGGCTACTTCGGGAAAATCCTTGGCAAACTCGGGAAGTTTCATAGGAAGTCCCGCTCCCGAGATGATCAGTTTTGCCCCTTTTTCGAGGCTCGTCCTCACCATGTTCTCAAAGTCTGTGATAGCGACCATGCAGTTCGTGCCTATATTACCCACTGGAGATCTGGCAAGAGCATCCGTGATGTCCGATCCGAGAGCTTTCATGTTCGCTTCCCGGTACGAGGCAGGGCCATGATAGAAGGGGGAATTAATCCCCAGGGCCACGGAGGCGATAACCCCGATACCCCCTGCCTCTGACACAGCAGCGGAAAGCCTCGATCGTGATATGCCCACACCCATTCCTCCCTGGATAATGGGGAACCTGGAAGTAACAGATCCTATTTTAAGAGGTGGAAGTGACAATAAATCTCCTTTTTCCTTCACCCATCATACTATTATACTATCCAATAGATCGAACTTTCCCTACAAATACATCCCTGACAGAAGATCAGCGATGTATCTTCAAGGAGAGAACGGTATCTATTACTCAAAATTATATAATGTTAGCCGATTGGAAGGGAAAGAACAACTTTTATCCAAATTATATTCATTGGGGGGGAGGAATTGGACGGATCGTTACTCGAACTCGCGAGGGGGATTTATCTCGTCCGCGCGGAGAATGACGGGCGCTTTCCCTTCTCATACAGTTTTCTCCTCAAGGGAAAGCAAAACATCCTTATCGATGCAGGTGCGGGGAAGGAAGTTCTGAAAAACCTTCTGGAGGAAGTAGGTATTGACCTCATCCTCATCTCCCATCCCCACGGGGACCATTTCGCACATCTTTCCGTTCTCCCCGACATACCCGTTGTCGTCCCGAGAATGAGATGGGAAACAGTACGGAGCTTCGATCTCCTGGGGAAGAGGTTTATACCTGATGATAACGCTGTGAGAAAGGTGTGGCGCACCTTCATGGAGACGGTTCTCACAGCAAAGCCCTTCGAACCTGAGGGGACCTACCGTGAAGGTGATACATTTTCCACAGGCGATCATGAACTCGTCGCGATAAGCACACCCGGCCATACGGCTGACCATTTCTCATTTCTCGAAGTGAGATCAGGAACCGTTTTTGCCGGAGACATCGACCTGACCCCCTTCGGCCCCTGGTATGGCCACGAAGAATCTGCAATTGAGGATTTTCTCTTCTCCCTTGAGAGGCTGAAAAACCTGAAGGGGAAGATTCTTACCACCTCCCATTTTTCTGCGGTGGCAGCTCCCTACGAAGAGCAGCTCGACAGGTACGGGGAACATATCGGAAGAAGAGACGAGGCGATCCGCTCCCTCTACGATCGGGGACTCTCCCTCGATGAGATGGTAGCCCACTCGCCTATCTACAACGGCCATCCCCACCTCCCGGAACTGCTCGCCTACTTCGAAAAAGTAATGATCAAGAAGCACCTTTCGAGAATGGGCCTTTCCTTTTGAACTTTTTCTTGAAGGAGGAGAATATTTCCTTTATATTAGTACCTCTTAATTTTATACACCATCACGTGGGCCACTAGCTCAATTTGGCAGAGCAGCTGACTCTTAATCAGGAGGTTCG
>CAZPLX010000079.1:0-6996 GCA_964587345.1 uncultured bacterium | reverse complement strand
CTTCGCGGCGGATGAGCGGCGGCGCGGCAACGCGGAGCGCGAGGTCCGCTACGAGGGCGGGGCCGCGCCGGATTCGACCGCGAAGGTCTCCGGCGCCGGACTGCCGACGAAAGCGCACAAGATCCCCATGGGGTCGCTCGACAAGGTGACGGAAGATCGCTTGGACTTTTGGGTGGAGAAGACTGGCGCGTCGTTTCTCGTCCAGGAGAAGCTCGACGGTATCAGTCTGGAGCTCGAGTACGAAGACGGACAGCTCGTCGACGCGATGACGCGCGGCGACGGGTTCGTCGGCGAAGTGATTACTCACAACGCAGTGAACTTTCGCAACGTGCGCAAGAAGCTCGGGAAGTCGTTCACCGGCAGCGTGCGCGGCGAAGTCATTTTGCGCCTGAGCGACTTCGAGGAGCACTTCGTCGGCAAAGATTTTGCGAACCCTCGCAACACGGTCAGCGGAACCGCTCGGAAGAAACACGGCGATCGATCGCTCAACCGCTACTTCGAGATCGTTCCCCGGTACCCCAACGTCACTCTCTTTTCTCAACCTTAAACCAATTCCGAGTTCCTAGATCAAGGTTCAAAGTTCAGAGATATTCTCGAAACACTAAACACGAAACTCTGAACTACCCTCTCGCAATAATTTATGAGTTCCCCTTTTTCACCTCTTTAATCTTTGCCGCCTTATCTTTCGCCTCCACAATTTTCTCGAGAGCCACCGAGAGAACATCACCATTCTCTGTCTCCGTTGAAAAAGAGTAGCACGTGTCCTTTAAGATAGGAGTGGACATCCAGTATTGCCTCTCCTCTTCCAGATCAAGATCGAGGGCTCCTTCAAACTTTGCCCCAATCACATTATAAGAACCTACAAACACAGCGCGCAAAGTCGATTCGATGATCTCATAAATGTGGGTACACCCCTCTCTCCTGGGAATCCGCTCCTTTACCTTTCTCATCACACCCTTCTCGTAGAGGGCGAGGCCGACTATCTTCTTCACACTGATCGGGGGAATAACCTCGCACTGAGGAAAGGGAATTCGCTCCATATTCACAGCCAGATCCACCACCGTATAAGAGCGATCGAAGAGCATTGCAAGGCTTATATCGTGAAAATCATCGTGCATCCGGGAAATCGCAAGGACACCATCAGTGAGAGCGTAGGTTTCGCATTTTACGATTCTGCCGAATGTCTGCGTCTGGTGCTTCGCCAGGGCCGTGAGTTCCCTGAAATCCATTCCTTTACCTCCTTGTTAAAAGAGCTTTCAACCGGGAGATGTTCTCCCTGTCGCTCTTTGCCGGGTCATCACCCTTCGGCGTCTCCAGAATAAAGGGGAGCCCCCGGAAGGGCGGGTAATTGAGGAAGTTCGCAAAACCCTGCAGCCCGATATGACCCCCTCCTATGTGATCGTGTCTGTCCACCCTGCTCCCGAGTTCACGCTTCGAATCATTTACATGGATGACTCTTACCCTCTCTGTGAGATCGAGAGAGTCAAGTTCCTTTGAAAAAGATTTGAAGCCTTCAGGGGAAACAATATCATATCCCGCCGCGAAAAGATGGCACGTATCGAGGCAGCTGCAGGCATTGTCGGCCGACCCGGCTTCGTCGATTATATATCTGAGTTGATCCAGCCGGTATCCCAGGGAAGATCCCTGCCCCGCCGTCGTCTCGAGACAGAGGGTTACATCGTGGAATCTGGCGAGAAGGGCCCTCACCGCCCTGCCGACTCTGGAAATCCCCTCTCGTTCCCCCTGGGAACCTGAACTTCCCGGATGTACCACTACATTTTCTACCTTCAGGAGCAGCGCCCTCAACAGCTCATCTTCAAGGGCAGAAATTGATTTTTCGTAGAGAGACTCGTCACCTGACGCAAGATTAATGAGGTAACTTGCGTGGGCCGCCACGGGGTGAACTCCTGTCTTTTCAGTGGCCCCATGGAAGGCATCCACTTCTTTGCCGGGGATCGGCGGTGTAGCCCACCTCGTAGGATAGCGGGTAAATATCTGGACAACCTCACACCCCGATTTCACTCCATTTCCCGGTGCGTGAGAGACCCCTCCTGCCACAGATACATGGGCACCAAATCGTGAACTCCTCTTCACCTGGGCACCCCTATGATTTCCCCCTCAATTTTCCCTTCCACTGTGAGAATCCCGAAAGAATTTAGGTTCGTAAATGCCCTGTCCAGAAGTAAGCCCGGGTTAAAAAGGAGCATTCCGTCCTTTTCCCTGTAAGTTCGTGGGTATCTGAGATTACCCCATGCCGCTTCAATCAGAGCCTACCCCTTCTTTTTCCTGTGGCAGAGATAGCATTTTTTGTACTTGGGAGGATGCTCCTTGGACATGGGATACTCTGACGTTTTATTGTGGCATTCAATGCACTTGGCATCAGTCGTGGCGGTCCTGTGGGCCTTGTCCGCGGGAAGGTACCTCGGTTTTCCCGTCAGAGAAAGAACCACGAGAAGAGCGATGAGCAGAATGGCCATCAGGATGAAATGAAGATCTCTTTTCCCCATGATATGTATCTCCCGAATGTTTTAAAGACAAATAACTTTCCTATTTTATTATCTGAAAGTGGGAATTACCAGCACACTCTCGCTTTTCCCATCCCTCTTCCGCCAGAAACCCAATTCGGGGACATGGGAGGTGAAGAATAATTCTCTCAACGATGATAACAGGGGAAAAAACGATTTGACATGAAAAAGTCTTTTACTTTAGACTGGTTGGAGTGGTAAGTCTGGTCAGTGAGGGAGACCTGATGAAAGATGTAACCGTCTATAGGGTTAATTATGTGAACAAGGGTAGGATTCCCATCGGAACTGTGATCGAACGAAGAGGGGAAGAGAGGGGAGACAACATCCTGGGTCTTCTACGGCTCGCGCGGAAAATGTACGCGAAAAATCTGGAAGACGCCCTCCACATCGCAATCGACTGGGAAGAATCAAAACTGGATTGAGCTTATCCTTCTTAATTATCCTTACTTCCTGAAAATTAAGACCAATCATCTTTGGTGTACACAGCTTCATCTTGAAAGTACCTGTTTTAAATTGTAGGATGTAGAAATTAGCACTGCAAATGTTAAGTATTAAGATCGAGCACTTAGCCATTTTTTTCTGAGGCAAGATTGTTGACAAATCCTGAAAAAAACCAGTTCATGCGTGGGGCTGTATATTACAACAATAACGATATCCGGATTGAAAAAATGCGGGTTCCCGAAATAAGTTCCCGGGAAATTTTGATGAAGGTTGAGGCAAGTGGGATCTGTGGCAGCGATGTAATGGAATGGTATAGGGTGAAAAAAGCACCCATTGTCCTCGGACATGAAGTTGCGGGTAAGGTTGTAAAGACAGGAAAGGAAGTTGAAAAGTTTAGGGCCGGAGAGCGCATTGTCGTGTCCCATCATGTCCCATGCAACACCTGCTACTATTGCTTAACGGGGCATCATACGGCTTGTGATACTCTAAGATCCACAAATTTCGATCCAGGCGGTTTTTCTGAATACTTGAGGATTCCGGCAATCAATGTTGACAGGGGTGTTTTTTCCATTCCAGAGGGAATGTCTTATGAAGAAGCTTCCTTTCACGAGGCCCTGGGATGTGTAATCAGGGCCCAAAGGATCGCGAGATTAATCGCAGGACAATGTGTTTTGATAATCGGAAGTGGGATCTCTGGTCTTTTAAATGTACATCTTGCACGAGCCTCAGGGGCCGGGAAAATTATAGCGGTGGATCCTGTAATGTACAGATTAGGGAGGGCAAAGAATCTAGGGGCCGATGAAGCCATATCGCCGGAAGAAGATGTGAGAGCATGTCTCCGCGGGATTAATAACGGGAGATTGGCTGATCTCGTAATTGTGTGTACCGGTGCAAAAAGTGCTCAACTTCAGGCACTAGAATCCGTGGAGCGAGGAGGGACCGTTCTCTTTTTTGCGCCAACTGACCCTGGGACTCAAGTTTCTCTGTCTGTTAACGACTTGTTTTTCCGCAATGACATTACATTGACAACTTCATATGGTGCCAGTCCGTATGATTCATTGAGGGCCTTAAGTCTCATCAACTCATCATCGATTAATGTTGCAGAGATGATTACACACAGGTTTCCACTCGATAAGACCGGTCAGGGTTTTCAGATTGTTTCCGAAGCAAAAGAGTCAATCAAGGTTATAATAGAACCTGGAAAATGAGAATATTTAGATAAGGGGAGGCACACATGGACTGGGGAATGAAAAACAGACTCTCGAGGATATTCAACCCTGAAAATGGCCGGACGGTTATGGTGGCTGTTGATCACGGTTATTTTTTGGGGCCGACGAGAAATCTCGAGATCCCCAGAAAGACGATTGAACCCTTGTTGCCTTATTCAGATGCATTGATGGTAACGAGAGGCGTTTTGAGAACGTCTGTGAACCCCGAAAGTCAAGTTCCTATTGTTCTGAGGGTCTCTGGTGGTTCAAGCACAATCGGGAGGAATCTTGCCAATGAAGGTATTACTGTTTCCATCGAGGAGGCAATCAGGTTAAATGTTGCTGCCATAGCTCTCTCGATTTTTGTGGGAACGGAATATGAGCACCAGACGCTTCTCAATCTTGCCCGGCTTGTCGATATGGCCCAACCGCATGGAATACCCGTACTCGCCGTAACAGCTGTGGGCAAAGAGCTGGAGAAAAGGGATGCACGCTACCTGTCACTATGCTGCCGGATTGCGGCGGAATTTGGTGCCTCCTTTGTAAAAACATACTACTGTGATAATTTCGAGAAAGTTGTCGAAAGCTGCCCGGTTCCTCTTATTATCGCCGGAGGGCCAAAATTGGAAACCGAACTTGATGCCCTCACGCTAGCCTCAGAGGCAGTGAGAAAGGGAGCTGCCGGTGTTGATATGGGGAGGAATATCTGGCAGTCATCCCATCCGGTGCCCATGTTACAGGCAGTAAGGTCCGTTGTTCACGACGATGCGTTGCCTGAAGAAGCACTGAATATCATTTCTTAGGCATTTTGCGGGCACATATAATTGCTATTCGCTTTCAATTATCATCAGCGATACGGGAATATTCTTCAATTATATAGTCCTTGAATTCCCTGCCAGCAACCGGGTTCTTCGACCCGGATCTTAAGTAATCGTAAAACCTTCTCTGCTCTTTGTCCATGTAAGGCCTGCTTGGAAAGGTAATGTAGGGCCCCCGGGAGCCGTTCCCCTTCCACACAGTGATACCGGTCAGTTTCAACCCTGTCATGGGTCCCTCTTCGAAGTGAATCTCCACGTCTGCAAGTTTTCCCTCCGGAACGCCGCCCCTGTTCAGAAAAAAATTGAATCTCATAGTGCACCTCCTTGGATTTACAGGAGGTTCATTCAATTTCCGTTCCTTCAGTACATGAGCTGGTAAGGATCCACGTCGAAATCGATCGTGATCCCCCCGGAACCCTTTTTCCCTCCGAATTCGGCAATCACCGCCTCCATTATGGGTCTGAAGTCTGAGTCGGGATGGGATTTCACAAGGATCTGGAAGATAAATCGCCTCTTCACCTTCCAGATAGGGGCGGGGGAGGGTCCGAGGATCTGGATATCGGTACGTTTTTCGAACTCCTGATAGAGATGCTCCACCACCTCCCTGGCCCTGCGGCGCACCAAATCCTTCGTTCCCCCGGAAACCCGAATGAGGAGAAGTCTCGAAAAGGGTGGGTAGCCAAGTTCGGAGCGGTAGGAAAGCTCCATTTCGATGAAACGGCCGTAATCGTGGGAGGCCGCGCTCTTCACCGCGTAATGCTCGGGCTGAAACGTCTGAATGATAACTTTCCCCTCAGCCTCCCCTCTCCCTGCCCGTCCCGCCACCTGGGTCAGGAGCTGAAAAGTTCTCTCGGAAGAACGAAACTCGGGAAATGAAAGGGAGAGGTCGGCCAGGATTACACCTACCAGGGTGACCTGAGGAAAATCATGGCCCTTGGCGATCATCTGGGTTCCCACGAGCATATCAATTGCCCCCGACTGCATGGCTTTCAGGAGTTTCACGTAAGCCCCCTTTTTTCTCATGGAATCGGAATCCATCCGGGCAATGGTCTTATCCTTCCACTTTTTCGAAAGGAAGGAGACAAGTTTTTCCGTTCCCACTCCTACATGGGCAATCTTCGGCCCTTTGCATCGGGAGCAAATGGAGGGAACATCTCTTCGTTCCCCGCAGTAGTGGCAGATCAAGGCCTCTTCTTCCCTGTGAAAGGTGAGGGAAACGCTGCACTGTTCGCACTGTTCCACCAGGCCGCAGTCAAGACACATGATCCAGGGGGAGTAGCCCCTTCTGTTCACGAAGATCATTGCCGTTTCTTCTCTTTCAAGCACAACCTCGATCGAGGATTCGAGATTTTCAGACACGTAGCGTCTAAATCCTCTCCTGCCCCGCCTCTCTGTCAGGTCAACCACTTCCACAGAGGGAAGCTTGCTCTTCGCAACCCGGTCTGGGAGTTCAAGGTAGCTGTACTTTCCCGTTTTCGCTTTGAAATATGTTTCAGCCGAGGGAGTTGCGGAACCAAACACCACTGTTGCCCCGTGGATCTCCCCTTTCACTACTGCAAGGTCCCTCCCGTTATATTTCAGGCCATCCTCCTGCTTGTAAGCCCCGTCGTGCTCCTCGTCGACGATTATCACCCCGAGATCAGCCATGGGAGAAAAAACCGCGCTCCTCGCCCCCACAACAAGTTTCGTCTCACCCCGCCTCACCCTTCCCCAGATCGCATGCCTCACAGACGCAGATATCTTCGAATGGAGTACAGCAACATTTTCCCCGAACCTTGCTCTGACCCTTCCTAAGAGCTGAGGGGTAAGGGCGATCTCTGGAATAAGATAAAGTGCTGATTTATCAAGGGAAAGAGCTTTTTCTATGCTCCTTAAGTAGACCTCGGTTTTCCCCGATCCCGTAACCCCATGGAGAAGGAAAACTCCTTTTCCACCTCTTGAAATGTCTTTCTTTATGAATCCCAGGGCCTCCCTCTGATAACGGGTTCATTCGAACTCTTCGGG
>CAZPLX010000078.1:0-7004 GCA_964587345.1 uncultured bacterium | reverse complement strand
GTGGGTTGTGGCCCGGCCGTGCCGTCCGGCTGGGCAGCCGGTGGACCGTCGTCGCCCTCACTACAGGCCGCGGCCGCTAGGCCGAGCACGGCAGTGAACACCACCAAGAGCACCCGCGGGACGCTGCGTGCGGCGATGACGATCACTCTTTCATCCAACCAGCCGGTTCTAGGGGCCGGTGAGCTGCCGCTCTGATTCCTGATGGGCCAGCAGCACCGTGCCCCTCAGACGGGCGTCACCGCCCATCAGCGACGTGCAATACAGATCCGGACCAGGGCCTGCCATTAAGCGATTTACTGTGGCGATTCTTGGGGGTCTGGGAAACAGCATGGGAGCCCTCGTGGGAGGTTTCGTCCTCGGGACCCTCGAGTCCTTCAGCATCTGGGTTCTCCCTACGGCGTACAAGGATGCCATCTCAATTTCCATTCTGCTCATCATTCTCTTTTTGCGGCCCAGCGGGCTCTTCGGGAGCAGGGAAGCCTTTAAACTGAAGGATTTTTAATGGAGCGAAGAGAATACAGGAAATTGTTCCTCCTCGCGGCTCTGGTCGTGGGGGTCCAGCTTTTGGCCCACCTGGCGGGGAAGGAATATTATCTTACCCAGATTACCATGTCCGCCTACTACCTCATGGTGATTCTGGGACTCTGTATGCTCATGGGTTTTGCGGGACAGTTATCCCTGGGCCATGCAGGTTTTTTCGCTATCGGTGGATACATTTCTGCCTTTCTCACCACCTACAACCTTCTTCCTTACAGAGGCACCGCCATCGTTTCATTTCTCGGAAAAGCAGGACTTCTCACGTTGAGGCAGGACCTCTACGGGAGGCAGATCCTCCACGTCCACCCTCTGGCTGCGGCCCTTTTCGCCGTGGCGGTCGCGGTGACGATTGCCTACGCGATAGGGGGGCCGGTGCTGAAGCTCAAGGGTCACTACCTCGCCATGGCGACCCTCGGGTTCGGAATTATCATTTACAGGGTCGTTCTTGGATCCGCGATTTTTGGAGAGGCTGATGGCCTCTCGGAAGTTCCTCCCTTTGTTCTCATGCGAGGAGTGGAGGTTTCAGGAAAACTCTCAATGAGAATCACCAACTACTACATCGCCTGGATTCTCGTTTTCCTCTGCCTGGTGAGCCTCTTGAACCTGGTGCACTCCCGCGTGGGAAGGGCTCTGCGCTCCATCCATGCAGATGAGGACGCGGCAAACGCGATGGGTGTGGATACGTCCAGGTATAAACTGAACATCTTCGTGCTCAGTGCCGCCTACGCGGCACTCGCGGGTGTCTTCCTTACCCATTACAACGGAGGAATCGGCCCCTCCGAGGCGTCCATCATGAAGTCGATCCGCTACGTGGCGATCGTGGCTGTTGGGGGGATGGCGAACCTCTGGGGAGCCCTCACCATGGGCACCCTTCTCGATTTTTTTTCCCTCAGGGGCTACTTCGGTTCATACGACGACGCGGTGTTTGGGGGGATACTCATCGTGATCATGCTTTTTGCCCCCGAGGGTCTCCTCCAGAAAGATATTCTTCCCCTATTCAGGAAGAACGGGGGAGGAGATGAAGAGGTAGAGGCTCCATGACGCTTCTCCTCGAAGTAAATGAGGTGAGTCGCCGTTTCGGTGGGTTAAGCGCTGTAAATGGTGTGAGCTTTTCCGTGAGAGAAAACATGGTGAAAGCGGTAATCGGGCCGAACGGGGCAGGGAAGACTACCCTCTTCAACCTCATTTCCGGCTCTCTCCCCGCTGACTCGGGGACGATTCTCCTTTCGGGGCGGCCCATCCAGGGCCTGCCACCCCACAGGATCGCCTGTTTGGGGATATCAAGGACTTTCCAGCACATCAGGCTCTTTCCCAAGATGACAGCTCTCGAGAACGTGATGATCGGCCGTCACATCCACAGCAGGGCGGGCTTTTTTACAGGGCTTTTACACCTTCCAAGGAGCTGGAAGGAGGAGAGGGAAATAGGAGAGAAAAGTTTAGAGGTAATGGACTTTCTGAACATATCGGAGCTGGCGGATATGGAAGCGACGAGCCTCTCTTACGGTCAGCAGCGCGCCGTAGAACTTGCCCGCGCGCTTGCGTGTGAACCGAAGCTCCTCCTTCTCGATGAGCCCGCGGCGGGGCTGAACATCCGGGAAACGGTCGAAATTGGCAAAGTAATCACGAAAATCAGGGAACAGGGGATCACGGTGCTCATCGTGGACCACGACATGTCCCTGGTGATGAATATATCGGATGAGATTGTTGTCCTCTCCTACGGGGAGAAAATCGCGGACGACTCACCACTGGCGGTTCAGAAGGATGAAGAGGTGATCCGTGTGTACCTGGGGGAGGAAGATGATTAGGATAAGGAACCTCCAGGCGGGATACGGGCAGTTGAAAGTATTGAGGAAGGTGTCGATGCACGTCCATCCCGGTGAGATCGTCACCATTATCGGGGCAAACGGTGCGGGGAAGACCACTCTTTTGAAGACAATATCCGGTCTCATAAGGGCCAGAGAAGGAGAGATTACCTTTCACGAAAAGGATATTCACGCTCTCCCACCGGAAAAGATTGTCTCTCTGGGCTGTTCCCTCGTTCCTGAGGGGAGGCAGCTGTTCGGAACAATGACGGTTCTGGAAAATCTCCTCATAGGAGGGTATGCACGTTCGGCGAGCAAAGATGGTGGTGGACGGCTTCTTGAAAGAATTTATTCTCTGTTTCCCCTTTTGAAAGAACGGGAGAGGCAGCTCGCAGGCACTCTTTCGGGCGGCGAGCAGCAGATGCTTGCCATCGGGAGGGCGATGATGGCGGATCCGGCAATGATTATGATGGACGAACCCTCCATGGGGCTTTCCCCCATTGTGGTGAGGGATATTTTCAACGTCATTCGAAAACTGAAGGATGGGGGGTGTACGATCCTCCTCGTGGAACAGAACGCGAGGAGTGCCTTAAGAATTGCGGATAGGGGGTACGTGATAGAATCGGGTAGAATGGTGTTGCAGGGGCCGGCGGAGGATCTCCTGCAAAACCGTGATATTCAGAGGGCGTACCTGGGAAGGGACCTCGATTCCGAGGTAAAACCATAACGTGGTGAGGGAGGCGAGGGATGTACTGGGAATCTGAATATGAGACGATGCCCCTTATGGGACTCGAACAGCTACAACTTGAGAGGCTCCAATCCACACTCAACAGGGTCTACAAGAACGTCCCCTTTTACAGGAAAAGGTTCGATGAACTGGGGATCGACCCGGAAGGGTTTCACTCTCTAGAGGAGGTGAAAAGCCTCCCCTTCACGACAAAAGATGATTTACGGGAGAACTATCCCTATGGCATGTTCGCCGTTCCCCTGAGAGAAGTTGTGAGAATCCACTCTTCGTCAGGAACAACGGGGATGTCTACCGTGGTGGGGTACACAAAAAACGACATAAAGAACTGGTCCAACCTCGTCGCGAGGGTCCTGACGGCAGGGGGGGTAACGAAGGACGATGTGGTGCAGATTGCCTTCGGGTACGGTCTCTTTACCGGCGGATTCGGCCTTCATTACGGAGCAGAGAGGGTTGGAGCCTCGGTGATTCCCATCTCGAGTGGTAACACAAAAAGGCAGATCCAGATAATGCACGATTACAAAACCACGGCTCTTGTCTGCACTCCTAGCTATGCCCTCCTGATCGCCGACACGATCAGGGATATGGGGATTAACCGGACTGCCCTCTCCCTCAAGTATGGACTTTTCGGGGCGGAACCCTGGTCTGAGAATATGCGGGTGGAGATCGAGGAGAAGCTCAAGATCGTGGCTACGGATAATTACGGGCTTTCAGAAGTGATGGGTCCCGGGGTGGCGGGGGAGTGCCTCGAGAGGAAGGGCCTCCACATAAACGAGGACCACTTTCTCGTGGAGGTTGTGGACCCCGAAACACTTGAACCCATTCCCCCTGGAGAGACGGGAGAACTGGTGATTACCACCCTCACGAAGGAGGCTTTCCCTGCAATCCGATTCAGGACACGAGACCTTACGAGGCTCATCACTGAGCCCTGTCCCTGCGGAAGAACCTCGAAGAGGATGAGCAGGGTCCTTGGAAGAACTGATGACATGCTGATCATCAAGGGGGTGAACGTCTTTCCCTCGCAGATAGAGGCGATCCTCTTCGAGATAGAAGGTACGGAACCCCACTATCAGATTGTGGTGGAGAGGAAGGGTGCCCTGGACGAGGTAACCGTGATGGTAGAAGTGTCGGAGAGTATATTTTTCGACCAGATGAAGAGGCAGAGAGAGATGGTGGATCTGATCAAGAAGAGACTCGCCTCCGACTTGAACGTCTCCGTCATTGTGAAGCTTGTAGAGAGGAAAAGTCTGGAGCGTTTCGAGGGGAAGGCCCAGCGAGTCGTAGATAAACGGCGACTGTAATAAAAACAGGAAACAATAACTGACGGAGATGGATGTCTGACGTATTTGTGTCCGACGTCCTATGTCCGACGTCCGACGAAAACCGGGAACGGGGATCTGAAGAGAGAGATGGTTGTTTCGCGTTTCGTGTTTAGAGTTTCGAGGAAATCTCTGAACACTAAACAGGGAACTCTGAACGGGTATGTTGGTATGGCAGGAATATTATACATAGTGGCGACTCCATTGGGGAACCTGGAGGATATCACCTACCGGGCGGTCAAGATCCTTTCTTCCTGTGATGCCATAGCGTGCGAGGATTCGAGAAGGACGGTGAAACTCCTTAACCGCTATGAGATTAAATCCCCTCTCTTCAGCTACCACGAATACAACAAAGAATCAGCAGGGAGAAAGATTCTGGCGAAGGTGAAGAGTGGAGCAAAGATCGCCCTCGTCTCCGATGCGGGCACACCTGCCATTTCCGACCCGGGCTTCAACCTCGTAAGGGATGCCATAGAAGAAGGAATTCACGTGGAGGCAATCCCCGGTCCCTCCGCTATCGTCACTGCTCTTGTTCTCTCAGGACTTCCCACGGACCGATTCACCTTTGAGGGATTCCTCCCCCCGAAAGGGGAGAAAAGGCGAAGGAAACTCTCCCTCCTTTTAGATGAGGAACGGACGATGGTATTCTACGAGTCTCCCCACAGGATACGGGAGTCGATGGAGGATATGGCAGCCCTTTTCGGGGAGCGAAAAGGAGCGCTGATTCGGGAGATGACAAAGCTGAACGAAGAGGTGATTCGGGGAAATCTTTCCCATATAGGAGAGATCCTGGCAGAACGGGAGAGAGTCCTTGGAGAGATTACCCTTGTGATAGAAGGAGCCCGGATCAAAGAGTCTATCGCGGAAAACATAGATATTCTCATACGCGAGGAGAGTGAATCATTCGATGGCCCCCCGAGCGAACTCGCGAAGAAGCTTTCCCGGGAGACAGGTATTTCCCGCTCTGCTATTTACGCTAAACTCCTCTCCAGGAAAGAGAAAAAGTAGAATTCGGTCCATGGCTGATCTACTTTACCCTTTTGAAGGTTCCACCACTTATCTGGTAGAGGAGGTAGGGGGAGGTTCCCAGTCCGTCGTGGTCTCCTTTTGAGTAACGGTAGGTACCTGAGGTGCCGTAGAATGTACCTATCCCCTCCAGCCCATCCCGGATATCCCTGGGAGTTGTGGAGTCCTCCTCGATAATAGCCTGTACGATGAGATGAATGGCGTCCCAGGCCCTCCCTCCGGCGGGAAAAGGATATTTCCCGAAGGTTTTTTTGTACCCCTCTCTGGCGGTCTATCTCCCTTTTGTGAGGGTCTTCCCCGGGAATGAACCGGGAGAGGGAAAGGTACGTTGCGGGGAGTATGATCCCCTCAGATGCGGGACCTGCGTTTTTAAGGAATCTTGAGGGCGTTGCAAGGGGAGGCATGAAAATGGGCTCTTCGATTTCAAGTTCTCCCACCCCCCGAACGGTCAGGAGAGCTCCCGAAAGGCTGCTCCAGACAAGGAGCGCGTCGGGAGAGGAACCCATGAGAGTTTCGAGTTTTCCCGTCACATTCTTCTCGTTCCTCCTGAGAGATATTTCCCCGGTCACCTCCAAGCCGAGTGCCGCGGCTTCTCTCATAACATACCTTCTTCCCACACGCCCGAATCCGTCTTCCGATATGATGAGCCCTATTCTGGAGATATCCATCCCTTTGATCACACTCAGGAGAATCGATAGGGCGGGCTTTACGGAAGGAGCGCTTTTAAAGACCCACCTCCCAGGGGGCGTAACGATTTCCAAGGCCCCGCCAAGGGCAATGAGGGGGACCCTGTGGGTCTCGAAAAGCTCTTTCACTGCCATGGCGTTCGACGAGGTAGTGGGTCCGATCACTGCCGATAATCGATCTTCCAGGAGAAGCTTTTTCGCCGCAAGGGAAGCCATGGCAGGGTCAGACCGGTCATCCTGTATGATGAGTTCAATTTCCCTTCCCCCCTCACCTCCCGACCTGTTGATCTCATCCACGGCCATCTCGAGACTATTTTTCTGAACAATTCCAGTGGATTTTGCGGATCCTGTCTCTGAGAGGATCGCACCTATCCTTACAGGCTCCTGGCTGTAGGCAGAACCGAAGATAAAAAGAGAAAAAAAGAGAGAAAAAATTATCCCCAAAGTTGTTTTTCTCTGAACTCTCATCGATTTAATCTCCACAGTAATGTAAGTGTAGAGGAAACTCATTAAATTGGCAATAAGGCTCCCCCCGGTATCAATGAGAGGAGGGAATACGCCTGAAAATTATCTTGACAGGGAGATATTGACTATATATACTATCGGATATATAGATTATGGGGGTTTTACTTTGAATTCATTCTTCCCTTTTACATGTCACTTTCTCATATCCTCTTCTTTATAGGTAACCATTCAAATTGAATACATTATTCTAGTTTAATGATGGGAGAATAAAAATAATACAGGATTTATATTTTGTTCAATCACTATTAAGGATATAGATAATAGGGAAAATTCATCGTAAGGAGCAATAAAATGGGACACATTGCGAAATCTGTCACAGATCTGATCGGGAACACGCCGCTCGTGGAACTCAACAGATTCGGAG
>CAZPLX010000077.1:0-7099 GCA_964587345.1 uncultured bacterium | reverse complement strand
CATGGAGATCCTCCGTCCGGCACCTCTCTTTTGGCGGGAAAGAGAGATCTCAACTTCATCGGGGTCCAAAATCCCCCTGTCCCCCTCAGGAAAGGTGACTGTACATCCTGAAATAAGGGCTGTAGAGAAGGCTTCCTTTCTCCCGATATGGGATCTCCCCGAGCAGAGCAGAGACGTCCCCCTACGTGAATGAGCAAACACCCCTGCCTGGTTGGCCATTGTCCCTGAAATGAGAAGAAGTCCCTCCTCTTTTCCGAAGATGCCCGCGCCCTTCTCCTCGAGTTCTCTCACTGTGGGGTCCTCATTCCTTAACGAATCTCCCAGTTCAGCACTCTCCACTTTTTCGATCATCTCCTTCGTGGGAAGGGTAACCGTATCGCTTCGAAGATCAATTTTCCCTCTCAATCATTCCTCCCGGACATGAACCGCCCCCTTTTGTGCATTTTTTCCTTGAACCTCATATTGACTTTTCCGGTTCAGTATCGTTATGTTTTACACTATATTCTAGAACGTAAGAGATGCCTGTCCAAGGCAATCGGAGGAAATATTCTCATGGATAGGGAACAATGGAAGAGCCAGTTTGGATTCTTGCTTGCCGCTGTGGGGTCAGCCATAGGTCTTGGCAATATCTGGCGCTTCAGCTATATGGCCTACAGCTACGGAGGAGGAGCATTCCTGATTCCCTATGTGGTTGCCCTTTTTACAGCGGGAATCCCGCTGCTGATCCTCGAGTTCGGGGTGGGCCACAAAAAAATGGGATCCGCACCCCTTGCCTTTGGCAAAATCAGGGGCGGTTCAGAACCTCTTGGATGGTGGGCAGTCACTCTGGTCATGTTCGGCATCGAACTCTACTATGTGGTCATTATCGCCTGGTGTCTGAATTTTTTCCTCTACTCTTTCAACCTCTCCTGGGGAAATGACCCGAACGCTTTTTTCTTTAAAAATTATCTCATGCTCAGCAAGGCTCCCTCTATCCTCGGAGGAATACGTATTCCCATCTTTGCTGCCCTGTGTCTTATTTGGATCGTAAACTGGGGGATCGTCTACCGGGGAGTCCAGAGGGGGATCGAAGTCGCAAACAAGGTTTTTATGCCCCTCCTCTTTATCCTGACGGCAGTTCTTGTCTTCTGGTCCCTCTCACTCAAAGGAGCGACAACGGGTCTGAAAGCTTATGTAACTCCCGATTTTTCAAAAATTTCCCAGCCTAAAGTCTGGATCGATGCCTTCAGCCAGATATTTTTCACCCTTACCCTGGGCTTCGGAGTGATGGTTGCCTATGCGAGTTACCTGCCCAAGAAGGCAAATATCACGAAGAGCGCTATACTCATAGGTCTCATAAACAGCGGCTACTCTCTTTTCGCGGGAATCGCCGTATTCTCCGTCCTTGGTTTCATGGCGACCACCCAGGGAAAACCTGTCTCAGATGTGGTCTCCCAGAGCATCGGTCTCGCCTTCGTAGCCTATCCCCAGGCCGTGAGCCTCATGCCTGGAGGAAACATCTTCGGCGCCATCTTCTTTCTCTGCCTCGTGGTTGCCGGACTCTCATCCTCAATATCGATCATTGAGGCTTTCACAGCCGCAATAGTGGACAAGTTCAATCTCTCCCGAAAAGGAGTCGTTACGACGGTCTGTGTTCTTGGATTCTTCGGCTCCGTCGTCTTCACCACCCATGCGGGACTCCTCTGGCTCGATATTGTTGATCATTTTCTTACTCATTACGGTTTGGTGGTAGTGGGGATTTCCGAATGCATCCTCGTGGGCTGGCTCTTTAAGATCAATCTTGTACAGGAACACATAAATGAAATGTCCACCCCTCATCTCGGTATATGGTGGAACATGCTCATCAAATTTTTTATTCCTCTCGTACTCGGAATCATTCTGGCGGGGGACCTTGTCAACGAAATTTCAAAACCTTACGGAGGCTATTCGTGGGGGTCGGTCATATTCATAGGGGTAGACTGGGTTGTCCTCACCCTCATGACAGCCTTTATCATGGCCTCCCGTCCATGGAAAACCGCTTTCCTCAAGAAAAGAGGAAAGGGATGAAGAAGAACCCGAGGAAACCCATGGTTATCTATTATGATAAAATTAATTAACATATAAAGCAATTAATCTCCATTTGACGCTCTGTTTATTGGAGCTCCTATGGTCACGCCGCACCCCGGATTTTTATCTTTCTTACGAAGCTTCCTGAAGTTACGCTACTCTAAACATATGAGCAAAAAAGGCGGCGATAATTATGGATGAAGAAACCAGGAAACGTGCCCGACTTTTCTCCAGGGAATGGCTTGTCTCTACGGGAAGCGGAAGCTTCGCATCCTCCACCCTATCTCTTGCAAACACGAGAAAACAGCACGGCCTCTTCATTGCCCCCACCGAGGGGATCTTCAAGCGCTATCTCTACGTTTCACGGATCGACGATATTTTCCGGGGGGAAAACGGCGAAATCCCCCTTTCCGCAGCGGTGTACGAAAATGGCACATACCCTCCCGACACTGGGCACATACGAAAGGTTACCCTTACCCGTAACCCCCGGTTCCTCTTCGGAGAGAGATCTGTAGCAGTAAAAAAAGAGATCTTTCCTCTCCGCCGGGAGGACAGTGTGGTGATTCGCTACTCCTTTCCCCGCAGGGAAGAAGGGACCCTCATGGTCCGTCCCATCCTCGGGCTCAGATATTTGAACACACTGCAGGAAGAAAGGGACCTTCCCTTAGGGGTCCGCGTGTACTCCCAGGGAATATTGATTAGGCCGGGTGAGTCTCCGGTTCCCCCTCTGTTTATCATCGCCCCCGGAGGAAGATTCACGGGAGAATATACCTGGTACAGGAGTTTTGCCTACCGGGAGGATGAAAAAAAGGGAGAGGGATCCATGGAAGACCTCCCTTCTCCGGGCTATTTTTCCTTTACCGTGAAGGAAGGGAAGGGCGATATCTTTCTTCTCTTCACCCTGGAAAATGAATGGGAATCGATCATGGAAATGAGTGCGGTTGAAGGAAAAAGAACCCTGAAAAGCTCCATGATGAAAATTGCGAAGGCAACTACAGGAAGAGTCCCCCGTCTGTTTCAGAAGAGTTTTCAACCTGTAGAGGAGAATGCCCTTTCTCTTGTCACAGAACGGGGTGATACAGTCCTCGCCCCCTCCGGGTTCCCCTACTACCAGGTCGATGTTTTTGAACTCCTTCACTATGTGAGGGATTTTCTCCTGGGGGGAGGATATCTATACCAATCAGAAAATATTCTCAACTCCCTGCGCCAGAAACTGCGGGGGGGCCTCCTTCCCAAGTATATCCCGGAGAATGGGGTTCCCCTCTACTGCAGCGCAGACACCGCTCTTTTCTTCGTGGAAGTGATCCAGCGTTTTCTCATCCTTTACGGGCAAAGGGGAGAGGGGGGAAAATGGCTTCCCATTGTGGATGAAATAGTGAATCGTTACAGAGAGGGAACCCGTTTCCACATTAAGATGGGGTCTGATCATCTCATAGAAGCGGGGAAGGAGGGAATCGAAGCGACCTGGATGGACCGGGTACGAGAAGATCGACACGTGACACCCCGCTACGGCAAGGCTGTGGAGACAAACGCCATGTGGTACAACGCACTTTCCATCTACAGGGATCTCTTGATGGCAGAGGGACGGAAGAAACAATCCCAGGAGATCTCCAGGCTTCTTCCCCGGGTGAAAAGATCCTTTCTCGACAACTTCATACTCAAGGATAAAGGCTATCTTGCGGATTATGTGCGAGAGGGAGCCAGAAACAGAGATCTCAGGCCGAACCAGATTTACGCATTAAGCCTTGCCCATCCTCTCGTGTCACCCACCTTCGGAAGAAGGATCCTCCACAAAATAAAATCTTCCCTGATGACCCCATTCGGCCTCCGGACACTACATCCTGACGCCTCAGGATACATGGGACAGGTAACGGGAGGAGCCCTTGACAGGACCGCAGCTCTCTTCAACGGCTCCGTCCTTCCTCATACCGCACTTCTCTATTGTGAAGGAATGGCCTACGTCCACGGACCGACGAAACGCACGGTGAACCAGATGCGCCGTTTCATAATCGCCCAGAGAACTCTCGCGGAAGAAAAAACAGCCTATTTCCTCCCCGAGGCTCTAGATGGAGACCCCCCTCATGAGGTGAGGGGCGCCCCGGTTTCTCTTGCCGCAACGGGAGCCCTTATGGGACTCTTCCGTCTTTATGAAAGCAGCCTATCGATCAATCGCACTGTTTAGATCTTTGAGAAGGGCACTCATGTTCACGTTGTGCATCATGGCGCTCATCTTCACCGATTCCGTGGCCTGGCCGGGGCAGGAAAAACAGCCCTCGCCATAATATTCCCTGAAGACTTCCTCCGTTTCAGGATGAGCCTCGATGATCTCCCCGAGAACATCTTCAGGGCCAATGTGTCCTCGCCCTTTACCTCCTCCCCTGGAAATATCTTCCGCCGGAGGGGTTCCCTTGAACTCCACCTTCACGCCGATAAATGCATTCAGCTCTTTCAAAAGCTTTTCCAGGGGAACACCATGTTTCTGACTTGCCATCATGATAGTGATCGGGAGAGATTTTACCTGTTCACGATGTTCCGGGTTTCCAAGGGATGCGAATCCGTTCGCAAGGAAAACTTCATGAATTCCCGGGTGCTGTTCAAGGATCTGTCCTACTCTCATTCCAGGAAGAATAGGTTGGGGCCTCAGTCTTTTTTCCTCTTCATCCCCTTCTTCTTTCTCCTTCACGGAAGCGGGATCATACAGGAGTGTCGCAATAAGGTTTGTCACAAAAAGCCCGACGGACGCTCCCTCGAGAATGGCAAATCCGTTGAAAAGAAAAGATGGTCTGCTGCTGAAAGCTCCCACCATTCCAAGAAGACCCAGATTTGCCATGTAAAAATGGAGAGACACGAGACGGGGGAATCTCAAATCTTTTCCGTTGAAGCGGGGAAGAATGAAATAACCGATCCCGTAGATCATCATCGACATGAAGCCGAGCAAATTAAAATGAATATGCATAAAGCGGAGCCATGAGGGATCTATGCCTGCGCCCATGAAAATCCCTCCAACAGAAGCGAGGGCAAAATAGATGAGGGCTGTAATCACGAACCCTTTTGTATACCTGTCCATTACTCTATCCTCCTTAGATCGATCTCACTTTTTTTGAATAATACATGAGGGGAATGGGGATCTCTTTGACTGAGGTCAAATGAAGAATCCCCTCCCTTAAAGAAGCGATACAGTATAATGCACACAACACTGGAAGGGGAATGAGAGGTTGGAATTCTCTCTCTGAATCTGAAGAGGATAACAGGGAATCGTACCTGGAAAGGCCCGGGGCGCGGGGCCTTTCAGGGTTCATATGAAGGAGGTATTTGCCATGGCGAAAGACGGAAAAACAGTCACAGTCTCAGATTCTATGGGGGAAATGGCCGTTCCTGAAGAGGCTTATTACGGAGCTTCCACGCAGAGGGCAGTTCTCAACTTTCCCATCTCGGGCCGGGAAATGCCCGGAGAGATTATAGAAGCGCTCACTCTTATCAAGTATGCATCATCGGAGGGGAACCGGGAGCTGGGTCTTCTCCCTGGCGATCTTGCTTCGGCTATCTCAAAAGCAGCAGATGAGATCCTCGCGGGGTCATTAAGGGATCAGTTTCCCGTTGATATCTATCAGACCGGCTCGGGGACTTCTACGAACATGAACGTGAACGAGGTAATTGCTGCGAGAGCAAACGAAATCCTCGGGAAGTCAAGGTGGGGGAAAAAACCGGTGCACCCGAATGACCATGTGAACCTGGGGCAGTCGAGCAACGATGTGATCCCCGCTTCCCTCCACATTTCTGCCCGTATCTTCTCGGAAAAAGAGCTCGTTCCTGCCCTCACCGAGTTGAGGGATGCCTTCGTG
This sequence comes from uncultured bacterium, assembly GCA_964587345.1. GTDB lineage: Bacteria > Desulfobacterota > Deferrimicrobia > J040 > J040 > CAZPLX01. The sequence continues at coordinate 1,211 of CAZPLX010000077.1, read as the reverse complement.
TCAAAAAGCAAAACCTTTTCCCGGGTGTTTAAAATAGGGAGGACCCACTGGCAGGATGCGGTTCCCATCACTCTTGGACAGGAATTTTCTGCCTACGCCTCCTCTCTTTCCCGTCACAATTCCCGCATCGAGTCTCTTCTCAAAGGCCTCGAGGAACTCCCCCTGGGAGCCACGGCGGTGGGAACAGGGCTTAACTGCCATCCCGATTTCGCCGCGAAAATCGTGGGGATAATCTCAGACAGAACGGGGTTACCCTTCCGAGTCGCGGGAAACTTCTTCGAAGAACTGGGGATAAAGGATTCCCTCAACGCCTTTTCAAAGGAATTATCGGCTCTTGCGTCGTCCCTTTACAAAATTGCCACGGATATACGATTCCTCTCCTGCGGGCCCCGGTGCGGTATCGGTGAGATCACTCTTCCTCCCCTCCAGCCCGGTTCGTCCATCATGCCGGGGAAGATCAATCCCGTAATTCCAGAATCGGTTCTCCAGGTCGCCGCACGGGTGATGGGAAATGATGTCACCATATCCTTCGCAAACGGGTCGGGAAATCTCGAACTGAACGTGATGATGCCCCTTATCGGGAGCGTTATGATCGAATCCCTTTCACTATTGACTCACGTCTTACGGGCTTTCGCGAGAAAATGCGTGAACGGAATAAGGGCCAACGAGGACAGATGCAGGAATCTGATCGAAAAGAGCCTCGCCATGGTCACTCCCCTTGCCATGACAATCGGATACGATAAAGCATCTGAGGTTGCAAAGGAAGCATATCTCAGCGGTAAGACGGTAAGAGAAGTGCTACTGGAAAAGGGATACCTGACAGAGGAAGAGGCGCAGGAGGCCCTTGACCCGGAAAAAATGGTGTAGATCTCCTCATGGAAGAGCCAAGATCTCTTTTACGAGAAACCTACTTTGCAGCTGTGGACGCATCATCTCCACGAGCAACTCTCCCCACGCACGTAGAACGAATAGGAGAGAGAATTCTCATATATGCCGAAAGCCGCACTATTGATCTGACTCCTCTGCCGGGAGGAAGGTTATGCATTATCTCCACAGGAAAAGGGGCAGAAGGAATGTACCGGGAAGCGGTGCGCATCACAGCTCCCCCCGATACGGGGCTCGTCGTTGGGCCCGGGAAAAACCCTCACCTCCACGGGGCCCTCTGGCGCGAAGGAAGTCATCCTCTCCCCGGCAACAACCCCCTTGCCGCC
>CAZPLX010000076.1:0-7236 GCA_964587345.1 uncultured bacterium | reverse complement strand
GAAGTAAAAGTCATCCCCGCCATAAGAGTACACATCGACTGGAGATCCGGTGTCATCTTTATACGCATTCGTCGAAATAGTAGGGTTTTCATGGCTCCCGAATCCATAGTGGCTGCTCGGTAGCGAGTTTGTAAAGATTATCTCCCCCGCCCCGGCGATCTTAACGAAAGACACAAATGTGAAGATAAGTGCAATGCAGATAAATTTTCGGATCATTTTTCCCCTCCTCCAACTGCAATTTCTCACATTGTTACCATATTACCTGCTTCTATAAACAATAATCATGCCAGATTTCCATGGAGTGTAACTTATTGTTTCTAAACATATTTTTTATTTATGAAGGAGCACGGTGAAGATAATCATTCCCAAAAAAGGAAATTATTTGCTAATTATACAACCTTATATGGACACATGCAAGTTTCATCAAGAGACAGGGTCTGACCCCTATTTCTTAAAAAAAATGCCACCTGTTGGGTAACGGGCGGCATTTTTCTAAGAGACTATTTATTCGTGGTGATGTGAATTACTCCTTTCCTTTCTTCCTCCTGAGTCCCGCGAAACCGATCATGCCGAGGCCGAAGAGAATGAGTGTCGACGGCTCAGGCACTGAGCTGTGGGTGGTGTGGTACCCGGAAAGTTGAAAGGCAAATTCATCACAATAATCAGTAATTATTTTCATTTAATCTTGAAAGGTGACTCAATCTTTGCTATTCATATAAAATTCATACATATTACGCTGTTGTTTAACTGTGTGATTCCCCCTCAGGGGAAAAAAGGAGAAATAAATGAAAAAGATGAGTGGGGCCCTGTCTATCCTCTTCTTCCTTCTCATATCTATAGCAGCATCAGGCGGTGAAAGGATCATCTATTCAGGAACATTTACCCGGGAAAGGGGAAAACCGAAAATCATGCGTGACGCATTTCGGGGAAACGCGGGCCCGGCGACCATACGTGTGACAAATGGCGGAGACGACGAGGATAAAGGGAAAAAAGTGAGAGTTTCTGTTATCAAATTGAATGGGAAGACTATTTTTAAACACTTCAAGTTCCGTAAGCATAAAAAAGTCAGGCATCTGAAAAAGAAAATTTCCCTTAAGGGAAATAATGTCCTGGGGGTCCTTTTAAAGGGAAAACCGGGCGGGAAAATTGAAATTCACATAACCCAGTCGGATCTACATACCCTTACCGTACTGATGGATGGGACAGGGAGCGGAAGAGTAACATCGTCACCTGAAGGGATTTTCTGCGAGAAAAAGTGCGAAGAAGCCTATGAGAGCGGCACCCAGGTCACTCTGACTGCGTCCCCTTACAGCGGAAATACCTTTGTGGGCTGGAGCGGCGGGGGGTGCAGCGGCACGGGGACGTGTAATCTGACCATGGGGGAAAACAGATCGGAGACGGCAATCTTCAACCTGAGCGGAAGCGACCCCTTCACACTTATCACCCCATATGTCAATGAATCGGACATGAAGGAGATACGAAATAATTTCAACACTTCGTACCATCCTCCTCCCTGGGGACAGGTCCATGACGGCCTCGACATTTACCCTGCTGGAGACCTGAAACCATACCGGGCTGCCTGTTCGGGTCGGGTCCAGCTGCTCGTTACCCTTAGCGACATAGTCTTTTTAAATATCCGGTGCGATTCTCCCTATTCGATCGAATACAATTTCGAACCCCAGGCTCCAGGTACAGGGCCTGCCCAGGCCAAGAAGATCGTGGTTGCCGAGGGAGATTCCGTCTCCCAGGGCCAGCTTATCGGATACTTTCTTGATGCGAATCCAGGCGTTGCCCATGTCCACTTCACCCTCAACAGGAATGCCATTCCGATATGCCCTGAGCCCTATTTCCTCTGGGCCGATAAAACTTCTATTCAGAACCTGGTCGCCGTCGCCCATGGAAACACCACCATCTGTTCCGGCCCGCCCTCCTTCCCCCCGCCCCTTTTCACCCCCTACGTGGACGAGTTCGATATGAAAGAGATAAGGGCGGGATATAGCGGAGCATACAGCACTTCCCCCTGGGGGTATGTCCATGAGGGGATCGACATCTATCCGAAGGGAGACATGAAGGAATTTCAGGCCGCATGTTCGGGGATGGTCGATTCTCTTGAATTGCGGAAGTCAAGCATAGACGGGAACTGGCTCGTCGACCTCCTGATCCAGTGCGATGATTACGTTACCGATCCTTTAGATGGAGGCTACTTTATCCCCTTTTCGACCCGCCACCTCTTTGAAACGATGTCCCCTGATAAAAGTGAGGGAAAAACTCAGCTGTCCAACATAATTGTAAGTGTGGGGCAATACATCGTCCAGGGAGACACCATCGGGACGCTTAACAACACGGTTCCGGAGAAATCCCATGTCCATTTCGGCCTGGTCCAGTATGGGAGTTCATACTTTACGGGGTTAGGAGTGACAGGGATTCCCCTCTGTCCCGAACCCCTCTTTTCTCCGGCAGCAAATGCCTCCCTCTTGAACCTCCTTCACGCGTACTGGCCCTTCGCGGGTATCTGCTATCAGGAATGAGGCTACATCCGAACCTGAGGATTTGGAAACTTACCCTGGAAACCCGAGAAGATCCGAGGTTCCGAAACTATAACGTCTCGACAATTATCATAATTTTGGGGCACAACAGTGGATTCGTGCTTTTTTGAAGATCCGAGGAGGCAGTGCCTGACCCCGGTGAAAAGAGTCGAAACCTGATCCTATGGTATTTAAGGGTAGTCCTGTCCTGTCGGGCGGATCATGATCTCGTTCACATTGACATGGGACGGGAGACCGAGCAGCCACTGAATCCCATCGGCAATATTTTTCGGCTCGAGCAAGATACCGAACTGGGCAACACCTTTTCCGAAGTTCTCTTCATTGTAACCGGCCACTTCCTGGAACCCGCTCAAAACGACTCCGGGCATGACCGTAGAAACACGAACACCATATCGGCATACCTCCCGCCGAAGACCCTCTGCCATGGCGCTTAAAGCGAATTTGCTTGAGCCGTAAAATCCACTGAAAGGGGAAATATTTCTCGAGACAACCGAACTGACCACGACGATATCGCCGCTTTTCTGGGAAATCATATACTTTCCCGCGCAGCGCATCAGGTAGGCTGCGCCAAGAACGTTAACCTGATAAAGATCTTTCCAATGGGATGTATCACTGCCAAGAATTCCTCCCGCAAGCCCGCGACCTGCGTTGATAATGACAATATCATACGTCTTCCGCCCGTCATCCCAGGCCAGGGTTCTCTCCAGAAGCCTGTCGATATCCGAAGAGCTGCTTGAATCCCCGGCCACGACCAGGACCTTTCCATCCAGCGCAACGATTTCTTCAGCGAGTTTGTCCAATCTCTCCCTGCGGCGGGCATGAATCACGACTGCCATACCAGATTTTGCCAGGGTTAGAGCGGTTTCCCGTCCAATACCAGAACTGGCACCGGTAATAATTGCTGTTTTATGTGTGTTGCTTTTCATCACTCACCTCCTCTAAAGAAAAGGGGCCAGGCCTTAGCTCTTGATAACCTTCAGCCATTCCGACACTTTATCGATTCACTTCTCATGTTGCATGCTTATGAAGCTTGCAACTTAACCATATATCCGTGAGGGTTGCGAAGTCAAAACCCCCTCTTATGGCCGGGCCATTTACCGCAGTTGTAACCTGTTTGACGTACCGGCGCAGGTGTATGAGAGATGAAGGAGAAAATATCGATGCACCGATTTTTTTTCGATATCATGAATATATTGAGATTTTTTTGAGGAGTGAGCAATTATTTCACTGATTATCAGGGCCACAGACTTCTATGTCCAGCATTCTCCCTCTGAATGCATGCTGAGGGTTTACCTGAATGAAAAGGGAGTCATTCCTTCCCCTGAGGGAGATCTTGAGCGGGTCCTGAAAGAGCTTGGAATCAGCCATGAGAGGAACCATCTTTCAACCTTTCCGGATCTACTTGACTTAACCGATATGCCCTTCGGGGAGAAAGTGAAAAAGACAGAGGAAGAGGTTTTTAAAAGAACTAAAGTTATTTACCAGCCCGCCTTTTCACTCTCTTTTAAGATTGAAGAATTTGATATCTCCCTCATGGGACAGCCAGATTTTCTCATACATGAGGATGAGGGATATATCATAAGGGACTGCAAGCTCTCCCGCAGAGTGGATGACCATCCTGAAATAGTAAAGCAGCTTGGACTTTATTGCTTTCTGTATAAAAAAACCTTTCCTACTCTCCCCTTCCGTCTTGAAGTCTTTGCCGGAGACAGGAGTCTCGTCCCGGTTGACTATTTGGGCGATGAAGAAGTGATACGCTGGCTTAATGAGCTCTCAGAGATAAAAACGTTGAGGGAAAAACCCTACTCACCTGTTGGCTGGTCCAAGTGTATCGGCTGTGGGTATAGAAACATATGCTGGAGGGAAGCGGAAAAAAAGAAGGATGTGGCGTTAATTCCCGGGGTATCCCAAAGTATCGCACTTACTCTTAAAGAAATGGGAATAGACGATTACGATACTCTCGCGGAGAGCATATCTGTGGAGGAACTTTCCAAGGTGAAAGTACCCCGTGGAAATGGAATGGCGAAAATCGGCAAAAAGTCTGAGGAGATAATACATTTCTCCGAGGCAATTTCAAAGGGTAAGGAAATTGTACTGGGAAAGTTAAAAGTACCGGAGAGCGCGAATTACGTGATATTTGACCTTGAAGGGCTCCCTCCCTACTTAGATGAGCTCGACAAGATATACCTGTGGGGTATGAAGGTCGTGGGTGAAGAACCCTCTGGTTTCATCCCCTCTCTCGCGGGATTTGGCGACGCGGGAGACAGGGAAGGATGGGAGATGTTTTTACAAAACTGTAAGAAGATTTTTAAAAAGTATGGATTTATCCCTTTCATCCACTGGGCATCTTATGAAAGGACAAAAGTAAGAAATTACATCGAAAGATATGGAGACCCGGGCGGCATTGGAGCAAAAGTGCTTGAGTGTCTTTTCGACCTTCTCCCGGCGGTGAAACAGACGGTGGTTCTTCCCCTATACAGCTACAGCCTGAAAGTCATCGAGGAGTATGTGGGATATACACGTTCCATGAAGGAATATGGAGGTGACTGGGCGATCGCGAAATATATCGAGGCTATTGAGACTGAAGAAGACGAATTAAGGGAAAAGATCACGGGGGATATTTCAAAATATAACGAGGAAGACCTGGATGCCACCTGGGAAGTCCTCAAATGGTTGAAAAAGAAATTTGGGTGAAAGGTAATTAGATGTCAGGAGGCAGGGCCTGACCCCTTTTACTCTTTTACTCTCAAGATTTTTATTTTTATGGTCGATTGAGTGGGGGAAAGTGCTGTTTTTCGCAGAATCAATCACGGAGAATTATTCCATGGTGAGGTATAAAAAAAGAGTCCTGATTACCACTATAATTCTTTCGATGGGAATTTCACTTCCCGCCTTTTCAGGAAAAGGATCAATGGGTGTGATTGGAAAAAGTTCCTCTCCCCCGAGGAAGAGCATAATCTCACCGCACTTACCTCACAGGTTACCGGGGGATATCCCACATGCTCTCCCCTCACGGGAAACCCACAGGCCCAGCCCCGCGATTTTCAAGGAGGAAAGACACAAAGAGCAGTGGAGCGTGGTGAGGGAGACAGAAGCACTGAAGAAAAAAATCGACAATGCAATAAAAATAGTGACTGCCCGGGCAAAAGAAGAGATGAGAGGAAACATGTCACAGGAAGGCAACAAAGGAGGTGATGGATACGCTGAATGGTTGAGAGAGGTTTTTGCAAAATTACGGCATATATCCTTAAACCTGGAAAAAGGCATGTCCCAGGGAGAAAAAGAAAATTTCGGCTCCTGTAACGAGGCGCTGAGAAAATCAAGAAAAGAATTAAAGAACTTACAGGATTCAACCCCGACCAGTCTCATAGCCAATATAAAAAAAACCGCCCACGATTCCGTCATTGCTACTATCAATAATATCAGGTAACCCCCTGAACCAGGGTCACATAAAGGGGTCAGACCCCTATTTTCTTTTTATATCTGACAAACGAAGATCAAACTCTCCACATCATAGCTTAACCGCCTTGAAGTCTCGATAAAGTAACCTTGGGGTCAGGCCCTGCCTTCTGACATTTTCCGTATGTTATTGATTCGGCTCAGGTAATCGGGATGCATTCCCAGAAACCCCCCTATCTCCCTGAGGGTGTATCCATGAAGCTCGAATGCCTCGTGTATCAGCTGATTACGGCTATCCCGGCTGGTAATTTCGGCATTATCAAACAATTCATCAAGGGATGGCCTGGCCGCTATCCTCTGCTCCCTTGACACATGGCAGATCGATTCATCTTCCTTTATCTCTTTTATAGAAAGATCGATAAAATCATCTCCTCCCAGGAAGGTCTGATGTCGAACCTCAGCAAAGGGCGAATCGCTACCTATCCCGTCGCGCACAAACTCTTTGTAGAGCCTGCGAGCTTCCCTCTTTCTGGGACTGAACTGGGATAAAATCCACTCCGTTGTCAAAAATTTCTCTGAATTTTGAAGTCCCGCGGTGGAGTTGTAGCTGCTCCACCTCCACTTAGAGGGACAGCCGACAAGGTTGGCCCGCACGGGATTCAAAACTATGTAGCGTATAAGTTCCAGCAGATAGGCCTCTTTTTCGACCAGGATGCTTTTGTATCGTCCCTGAAAGACATGCCCTATTCGGTTATATCTCCTATTGTATCTCTGGGTGTACATCTGGTTGAGGAGCTGCATACCTTTAGCGAGGTTGCCATCGGGGGTTTCGACCATGAGATGATAGTGATTCCCCATGATGCAGTAGGCGTGGCAGAGCCAGGTGTGTCGCTCTACGGTTCTATCAAGGATTTTCAGGAATTCCTTGCGGTCGCTATCCTGCAGGAAGATATGATTCCGGGCATTCCCCCTGCTTGTGGTATGATACACGGCCCCATGGTATTGAATTCGTAATTGCCTGGCCATAAATACCCCTCAATATCGGATATTTAGCTTTTAGTGAACATATAGGAGCAAGAAAAAGACCAACGATATCAGGAAAGTGTGATCAGATGTCAGGAGGCAGGCCCTGACCCCATGAGCACACTCTTAACCTTTTTCCCTCCCCTAATAGTAATATGGTGTACAATGAAATTTAATTAGCACTTCTAATAAAAAGAAAAGGAGGCAGGAAAGCATGAAGAAAGCATCTTTATTCGCAATTTCGGTATCAGTTGCGGCAGCTTTTATC
>CAZPLX010000075.1:0-7251 GCA_964587345.1 uncultured bacterium | reverse complement strand
AATTTCTCAGCTACATGAGACGCTCGCGCTGCGCGTTCTCCCTGACCTCAGCATTCTCGTTTAAAAGGAAGGCAAAGGCGGTACCGAAGGTATCTACCTGGATGGAGTGATCGATCACGAGATCAACAGGTATGTTCGGGTTTACCTTTCCGGGATCCCCTTCGAGCAACACGAGAGCGGATCTCACCGCCGCGAGATCAACCACCGCAGGGACACCGGTGAAATCCTGCAGAAGAACCCGGCCGGGCATGAACTGTATCTCATACCCCTTTCCCTCACCGGGATCCCGCTCCACGAGGGCAAGAATATCTTCCTGTGTAACGATTTTTCCATCTTCATGACGAAGGAGATTTTCGAGGAGTATCTTGTGGGAGTAGGGAATTTCCGAAAGGTCTACTCCTTTCGCCTTGCTGAATGCTTTGAGAGAATAGTAGGTATACTTTCCCTCGCTGGTTTTTAGAACCCTTCTCGTGCGGAAACTGTCCAGCCTCTTTCCCATCGACCAAACCTCCGATTGTTCTTACCCTTTCATATGATGAATTCTTTGGGGATGGCCACCCGATATTCCCATCTTTTAATATGATTACGGGCCCCCTTCAATAGTTTCATGGCCTATTGTAGCGAGAAATTAGTTGAACATGGAGCAAATTAACGCTATTAAGTGACAAAAAAGAGTGTGTCCCCGCCACTTCATTATTGTGGCAAGAGAAAATATTTTGCAATTTTTTGACAAAATAGAAAAAGGACATTTCATCTCGAGGCCGAACAGGTTCACTCTCGTATGCGAAATAAAGGGGAAGAAGATTATCGCCTTCCTTCCCAACCCTGGGAGACTCAGGGAACTCCTTTTTCCCGGTGCAACCATCTTCCTTGAAAAATGCTCCGTAGAGACGAGGAAAACCCAGTATACCGCCGTCGCAGTGGAGAGGGACGGAATGCCCATCATGCTCCACACCCACAGGACAAACGACGTGGCCGAATATCTTCTTTCCCTAAACCTTATCCCGCACCTTGCAGGTTCAAGGGTGAAAAAAAGAGAAGTGAAGGTCGGGAAGAGCCGGTTCGATTTCCTCCTTACACAAGGTTCCAGGGAGATCACTGTCGAGGTAAAATCGTGCACCCTTTTCGGCTCAAAAGTGGCCATGTTTCCCGATGCGGTCACTGCACGGGGGAAAAAACATGTCGACGAGTTAGTCGCTCTGAGAAAGAGGGGTAAGGAGTGCGCTCTCATATTCATCGTCCATTGGCAGAGAGCAGAATACTTTTCTCCCGACTACCACACGGACATGGCATTTACGGAAAGTCTCATTGCCGGGAGAGAGCTTCTGCCTATTATCCCCGTGGCTGTTGAGTGGAAAAAGGATCTCACCCTCGGAAGAGATGTGAAAATTCTTGGCATCCCTTGGAATGTTATCGAAAGGGAAGCAGAAGATCATGGAAGCTATATACTCGTTTTTTCCCTGAGGGAAGACAGGACCATCGAGATAGGGAAGAAGGGTACCATCTCCTTCGAGAAAGGATTCTACCTCTACGTCGGTTCCGGTAAAAAGAATCTTCAGGCTCGTCTGAACAGGCATATGAGAAAGAGTAAAAAAATATTCTGGCACGTAGATTACCTCACAAGAGTGTGCACACCTGTTGCCACCCTTCCCGTACGCACGGCTGATGACATCGAGTGCAAGATCGCGGAATCTTTACGGGAGCTTTTCGGAGAGGGTCTAAATGCTTTTGGATCGTCAGATTGCTCCTGTCGCTCCCACCTCTTTCGTACCGATACAAATCCTCTCGAGTCGAGAACTTTCCAGAATCTCCTGCAGCACTTCCGGATGGACAGGATCTACACTTAACCCCCAGTTCCCAGTTCAGAGTTCAGAGACAAATCAACTGATTTATTCCAGTTTCTTACATGCCAGTTCGGCAATATGACGCCCAATCGGGATAGACGAGGTGGCCGCGGGACTGGGAGCGTTCAATACATGGACTCCATTCTCCTTTTCCACAATTACAAAATCATCGACGAGAGTTCCCTCTTCTGAAACTGCCTGGGCTCTCACTCCCGATGCCGCAGGCTGAAGGTCACCTTCTGCAACCTCCGGAATGAGCGACTTTAAGGCTTTCACGAAGGATCCCTTTCTGAAAGAACGTGCCATCTCACCCATTCCGACAGAAAAGTAACGTGCCCCAAGCTTCCAGAAACCTTTGTACCCCACTATCTCAAGGACATCCCTCAAGGAGAAGTCGGAACGGCTGTAGCCCTTCCTGGACAAAGCCAGTACCGCGTTCGGTCCTGCTTCGATCTCTCCCTCTATCGTCCGTGTGAAGTGAACCCCCAGGAATGGAAGTTCCGGGTCGGGTACAGGGTAGATGAGGTTCGTGACCAGCTTCTTCGAATCACCTGTAAGGCGGTAATACTCTCCCCGGAAGGGAATAATTCTCATCGGGACTGTGGCGCCGCACATCCTCGCCACGCGGTCTGAGAAAAGACCCGAACAATTCACGATGACCCTGGATCGTATCTCACCTTTCGTTGTGGAAAAGCTCACAGAATCCTTTTTTTTCTGGATAGCCATAACCTGAGCGCCGAAAAGGATCTCTCCCTTCCGCGCTTTTACAATCCTGCCGTAACTCCTCGTGACGCGGGAATAATCTACGATCCCCGTTTCGGGAACATGGAGGGCACTTCGGCCCTGGACATGAGGTTCGTACTTTTTCACCTCATCAGGCACCAGTATCTCGAGTCCCTTGAGGCCATTCCTTCGCCCTCGCTCAAAAAGCGCCTTCAGGAGCGTTTCTTCCCTCTCATTGGTGGCCACGACTATCTTCCCACACTGCTCGTAGGGAATCCCCTCTTCCCGTAAGAAACGGATGAGAGCATCTCTTCCTTCCACACAGAACCTGGCCTTCAGGCTTTCCGGACGATAGTAGAGACCTGAATGGATTACTCCGCTGTTTCTTCCGCTTTGATGAAAGGCGAGGCATTCTTCCTCTTCGAGGAGGATCAGGGAAAGGTCTCTCTTTTTAAGAAGAGCCATTGCCGTTGAGGTTCCGAGAATTCCTCCCCCCACGACAGCCACATCATAGATTTTCCCGGTTACGCTCACACCTTCCCTGACCTTTTCCCTGATGGAGAAGTGACCCCCCATTTCGTCCCGGAGGGGAAAGAAAAGAGTTCCCTGGGGAAAGAAGCGTCTACCCTTTCATGGATCATCCCTGAATGAGCTCGAAAACTCCCGCCGCGCCCATTCCGCCGCCGATGCACATCGTCACCATTCCAAGTGACACCTCACTCCTCTTCATCTCGTGTAGGAGAGTTGCGATCAGCTTCGCACCCGTGCATCCGAGGGGGTGTCCCAGGGCGATTGCGCCACCATTCACGTTGACGCGATCAAGGGAAATGCTGAGTTCCCTGATAACAGCAAGAGATTGTGCCGCAAAGGCCTCGTTGAGTTCGATGAGTCCGATATCCTTCAGGGTTAGCCCCAGGCGGGAGAGGACCTTTGGGATCGCTTCCACGGGGCCGATTCCCATTATCTCGGGGGGAACTCCTGCAACATCGTAGCCTAAAAACCTGGCAATCGGCTTGAGATCGTGCTGTGTAACCCCATCCTTAGAGGCAACGAGAAGTGCGGCCGCCCCGTCACTCATCTGAGACGAGTTCCCCGCGGTTACCGTGCCGTTCGCTGAAAAAGCCGGTTTCAGCTTTCCTAGAGCTTTGAGAGACGTATCCCTCCGGGGACCATCATCGGTGTCGAAGAGGATTTCTTCCCTCACGGCCACCCCGGACGCCCCGGCGGGAGCATACACGGGAACCTTGATAGGAACAATCTCTTCTTTGAACTTTCCTCCGTCAATAGCCTTCAAGGCATGTTCGTGGCTTCTCAGGGCAAAGTCATCCTGATCTTCCCTTGACACATCGTAACGCCTGGCAACTTCCTCTGCCGTCAGTCCCATGGGCATGTAGACTTCCGGATAGTTTTCGATCAGATCGGGGTTTATCGATACCTTGTTTCCCCCCAGGGGGACCATGGACATGCTCTCAGTCCCTCCTGCAAGGATAAGGTTAGCTGCTCCCGCGCGAATCCTGTCAGCAGCCATAGACACGGTCTGTAACCCCGAAGAACAGAACCGGTTGATCGTCATGGCAGGGACCCCATAAGGTATTCCCGCACTCAGGGCAGCTATTCTCGCAACATTCATACCCTGCTCAGCTTCGGGCATTGCGCATCCCACAAGGATATCATCTATACCTTTAGGATCGACGGAGGGGTTTTCCTCGATCACCGCTTTGAATACCTCTGTCGCAAGATCGTCAGGTCTTGTATCTTTCAAGGAACCCCGGTAGGCTTTTCCTACCGCTGTCCGTTTCGGTGTGGCAATATACACGTCCTTCATGGTACACCTCCTTTTCTTTCGGATACCCTGTCAGTTTCTCAGAGGCCTGTTCTTCATGAGCATATGTTGTATCCTCGCGACTGTTTTCTCTTCACCGGACAGGGAGAGAAAGGCTTCCCTTTCGAGATCAAGCAGGTACTGCTCATCAACCTCCTGCCCGGGCGCGACGTCTCCCCCGGAAAAAATAGTGGCGAGTTTTTTCCCGATGTGAGAATCATACTCGCTAATGTATCCCCCCACCTTCATTGTGTAGAGGGCATACTCAAAGACCGCCATGGAACTCCTTCCAGGAACCTTTACTTTTTCCTTTCTCACGGGTTTCCGGTAGCCATCCATCACGAGGGCCAGGACGGCCTCCTTTGCGTCGTGAATGAGGTGGTCCCGGTTGACTGTTATCGCATCATGCCCCTCTCTCAGGTATCCAAGCTCAAAAGCCTCTTTTGCGCTCGTGGAAACTTTTGCCATTGCCACAGTCTCGAAGGCCTTCTGAAGGAAGGGGAGAGGATCGGCGTTTACATCACCCGGAATTTTTGAGAGGGCCCGGAGAACCATCTCCTTGCACCCCCCTCCCGCAGGGACCAGACCTACGCCCACTTCCACGAGACCCATGTAGAGCTCTCCCGATGCCTTCACCTTCGGCGCTCCCAGGGTCATCTCCGCGCCCCCGCCAAGTGCCATCCCCGCAGGAGCTATTACAACCGGTTTCTCGCAATATTTCAGTCCCATACAGCATTGCTGGAACTGGTCGACCATATTTTCCACGTTGTCAAAATTCCCCCCCTGGATCTCCATGAGGAGGAGAAGGAGATTTGCTCCTGCAGAAAAGTTCTCCCCGTGATTTGCAACCAACAGGGCCTCATGATCCTTCACCTCTTCTGTGGCAAAATTGATCATCTCCACAATATCTCCATCGATGGCGTTCATCTTGGTGTGAAACTCCACACAAAGCACTCCGTCACCGATATCATAGAGGGTTGCTCCCGCGTTTTCCCTGATAACCCCTCCCCCTGCCCTCAGATCGGGGAGAAGGATAATCTTCTCTTTTTCAGGGAGTTCCTTCATAGAATCAGTCGCAAAATCGTAGTAAACCTTTCTCTTTCCAGAAGTTCCATAGAAGGAGGAATTCCCTTTTTCCAGGAAATTCTTCACCTTTACGGGCACCCCTCTTCCCTCCTTGTCCATCCGTAAAACTGACTCTTCTACACCGATCGCATCCCATGTCTCAAATGGCCCCAGGGACCAGTTAAAACCCCATTTCATGGCATTGTCGATATTCACGAGGTCATCCGATATTTCCGGAATCCTCTCTGCAGAGTAGATCAGGGTCTCCGCGATCACGTCCCATGCGTATTTAGCCGCCCCGTCTTCTCCTGAAAGAACCGCCTTGATCCTCTCCCCAGGATCGCCTATTCCTTTTGCTCCGTCCACGGAGGGGAAGGAGGGTTTTTTCACCTCCACATATTCCATCGATTCATAATCAATGTAATATTTTTTCCTTCCCTCCTTTCTCTTTTCCATCCGGAAAAAACCTGCTCCCGTCTTTCTCCCTAGGTCCCCCTTATTCACCATCTCCTTTACGAAGGGAGGGGGAAGAAAATATTCCCTCGCGGGATCTTCGGGAAGGTTCCTGTACACATTGTCGGACACATGGAGGAGAGTATCGAGACCCACGATATCCGCCGTTCCAAAAGCGGCACTCTTTGGTCTCCCCGTGGCAGGCCCCAGGACCCTGTCAACTTCTTCCACTGTGAGTCCATGCTTCATCATTGCGTGCATAGCGTACATCATGGAGAAAACTCCCACCCTGTTTCCGATGAAGTTCGCCGTATCTTTACAGTACACGATCCCTTTTCCCAGATAATTTTCGCCGAATTCCGCAACCTTCCTCACGAGGACAGGCTCTGTGTCTTCTCCCGGAACAATCTCAAGAAGTTTCATGTAGCGTACGGGATTAAAAAAATGGGTGACGAGAAAATGGCGTCTGAATTCCTCAGGGAACCCCTCCATCAACTGACTGATTGCTATCCCCGATGTGTTTGTGCTCACAATCGTCCCCTTCTTCCAGTGGGTCAGGATCTTTTCGTAGAGGGATCGTTTAATCTCAAGATTTTCGACGACAACTTCGATCACCCAATCGGCATCAGCGATTACTCCAAGGTCATCCTCGAAATTTCCTACAGTGATCAGATCTATATCCTTTTTCGAGTAAATGAGGGAAGGGCGATGTTTCAGTATGTTTTCCAGTCCTTTCTTTGCAATAATATTCCTGTCTCCCGACCCTTTTTCCGATTCTGGAACAATATCGAGAAGGTGGCAGGGAAACCCCCCGTTCACGAGATGAGCGGCAATTCCCGACCCCATCACACCTGCTCCCAGAACTACAATGTTCCTTATATTTCCCTTCATTTCACCCTCCTTTCCCCGAATTCCCCCAACTTTTAATTAATGAATGATTATTCACTAATTAAGCTATTATATCACACCCCATTTGTCAACCTGAACAGAGAGGAGTCCATTTTTACTCGCCCACCCTCACGCTGGCTCCCTTTGGACACTGCATGTTCAGGAAAATCATTAAACCTCTCATGAATTGTCTGGTGCACCCTGAATATGTATTTCATACTCAGTTTAAACCTTTGCTAAATAAAAAAATATATAATGGTTTCCTATGGCGGGAATCTATATCCATATCCCCTTCTGCGTAAAAAAGTGTTCCTACTGCGACTTCTTCTCCATACCCTATGTGAAGAACATTTCCGGTGAGTATGTGAAGATAGTCGCCGAAGAGAACGACCTCTATTTTTCAAAGAGGCCATCCCTTTCCCCCCTGGGGACCCCCTCTGTGGGGGGGGGGCCCCC
>CAZPLX010000074.1:0-7275 GCA_964587345.1 uncultured bacterium | reverse complement strand
TTCCGATAGAAATCGATTTTTCCCTTAGAATCTCCGAAGTCCCCCTGATGCTTTCGAAATGATATCCACACGAGGAGAGGAGAAGGAGCATACAGGTAGTTGAGATGAAGAGGTAGGGTGAAGGAATTCTTCTCATATCACGATACTCACAAGTTTCCCGGGAACATAGACCCATTTTTTGATCCTATGGGAGGAGATATAGTCTTTTACTTTTGCGTCATCGAGAACAGCGCTTTTCACCTCATCTTCTGAAACATCTGCCTCCATCATGATCCTCGCCCGAACCTTCCCATTGATCTGAACTACGACTTGAATCGTTTCACTGAAAGTGAGATGCTCATAATACTCAGGCCACCGTTGTTCTGAAGGGTATACGCCTTCCCCCAGATAACTCGAGAGTTCCTCTGATATGTGAGGAACGAAGGGGGAGAGCATGAGGAGCAGCGAGCGAAGCGCTTCTTTGACTGCTTCTTTCTCCGCCAGGGAATGAAGGGAATCCGGGTGTACTTTGTAGAGATAGTTGACAAATTCCATCACAGAGGAGATAGCAGTGTTGAAATGGAACCTCGTCTCTATCTCCTTCGTTACCTTCTTGATAGTCTTATGAGTGACGTGGCGGATTTCCTTGAAGAGGCCCTCACCCTCCTCCTTCCCGCTGGCGACTTCCACTCCCGTTAATACGTCTTTCCACAACACGAGGAGATTGAAAACCCTGTGAAGAAATCTGCTCGCACCCTCAACGCCTTGATCGCTCCAGTCGAGGTCCTTCTCCGGGGGGGCAGCAAAAAGAGCAAAAAGCCGGCTTGTATCAGCTCCATATTTTTTTATAAGGTATTCCGGGTCGACCACGTTCCCTTTTGACTTGGACATTTTTTCTCCATCCTTGATGACCATGCCCTGTGTAAGGAGATTGGAAAAAGGTTCGTCAAAGCCTAGATGGCCGAGGTCTCGGAGCACTTTAATGAAAAACCGTGAATAGAGGAGGTGAAGGACTGCGTGCTCGATTCCCCCGATATACTGGTCCACAGGCATCCAATAATCCACACAATCCCGGTCAAAAGGTCGCTCCTCACTCCCGGGGGAGCAATATCTCAGAAAATACCAGGAAGACTCCACGAATGTATCCATGGTATCGGTTTCCCGCCTCCCAGATCCCCCGCAGGAGGGACACCTCGCCTTCACAAACTCTTCACTTCTGGCAAGAGGTGTGCCTCCCTGGAGATCGCTGCTCTCGATGATAGGGAGGAGCACAGGAAGGTCTTTTTCGGGAACAGGAACCATTCCACAGGAATCACAATAAATGATCGGGATAGGCGCACCCCAGTAACGTTGGCGCGAAATGCCCCAATCACGGAGTTTGAAATTGACTGATTTTTTCCCTATTCCCTCCTGTTGAATATAGGAGATGACCTTTTCCTTCCCTTCTTCGCTTCCAGTTCCAGAGAAAGGGCCCGAATCAACCATCGTTCCGGGGCCTTCATAGGCACATTCCATCGTTTCATCGTGAAGAGTCTCCTCTCCTGGTTGAATTACCACCACGATGGGGATCGTGTATTTTTTCGCAAATTCAAAATCCCTCTGGTCATGGGCGGGGACCGCCATAACTGCTCCGGTGCCATATTCTCCCAGGACGAAATTCGCGGTGTACACAGGCATCTTCCACCCTGTGAATGGATTGATACAGTACGCCCCGGTGAAGAGACCCTCCTTCTCACTATCATCCCTGGTCCGTTCGAGCCTGTCCTGTGAGAGAGTTTTTTCAACAAAACTCTGCACTTCCTCGCCCTTTCCATTCTGTTTTCCCAATACCATGGTGAGTGGATGTTCCGGAGCCAGACTCATGAAGGTCGCACCGTACACCGTATCAGGACGGGTTGTAAATATCCGTATTACATCTCCTGATCCATCCAGTGGAAAATCAATTTCCGCACCCAGACTCTTTCCGATCCAGTTTTTCTGCATGGTCATCACTCTCTCGGGCCATCCAGGGAGCTTGTCGGCAAATTCGAGGAGTTCATCCGCATAGTCGGTAATCTTCAAAAACCATTGTTCGAGTTCCCTCCCGGTAACGGGAGTTTCACATCTCCAGCAGCATCCTCCTTCCACCTGTTCGTTTGCGAGAACTGTATTGCAGGAGGGGCACCAGTTAAGAAGGGCTTTTTTCTTATACGCTAGCCCCTTCCGGAACATTTCGATAAAAAACTGCTGTTCCCAACGATAGTAGCGAGGATCACAGGTAGCCAGCTCTCTTTCCCAGTCATAGCTGAAACCCATACGTTTGAGTTGACGTCGCATATACTCGATGTTTGAATATGTCCACTTTGCGGGATGATCACCCTCTTTCATGGCCGCATTTTCCGCAGGGAGGCCGAAGGCATCCCACCCCATAGGATGAATCACGTTGTATCCTCTCATTTTCTTGTAACGGGCAATCACATCCCCAATGGTATAGTTCCTCACGTGGCCCATGTGGATTCTCCCTGAAGGATAGGGGAACATTTCGAGACAGTAATATTTGGGCGCTTCTCGCTTCACGTGGGCCCGGAAGCTTTCCTCTTTTTCCCACTTTGCCTGCCACTTCTCTTCGATTTTCCAGGGATCGTATCTCAATTTGTTTTTCCCTTTCCGTCTATTTTTTCCTTTCCCATAGCATCGAGGACACCGTTCACGAAAGATCCCGATTCCTCTGTCCCGTACAGCTTGGCGATTTCGACCGCCTCATTAATTGCCACCGGGTAGGGAATGCCAAAATGGGAAAAGAATAACTCAAAGGCGCCGAGTCTCAATATATTCTTGTCGACGAGGGAAATTCTGTCAAAGCGCCAGTTTTTCACCGCTGAGGCGATGAGCCTGTCGATATCCTCCATGCATTCAGAGATTCCATTCAGGGTTCCTTCGAAATATTCTTTGTCCTCCACATTTTTGAAATGCACAGTGTAGAGTCCCCCCCCCTCCCGAGGGGTAATATTCATCACATCGCTCAGGTAGAGTACCTGAAAAACCTTTTTCCTGGTTTCCCGGCGCACGGTATACCTTCCTGCACTGAAATTGTGGAAAGATTCGGGTCTCTTACATATTTTTTATAAGATTAGACATTTCAATTGCCGAAACAGCCGCCTCGTATCCCTTGTTTCCCATTTTCGTTCCGGCCCGCTCAATCGCCTGTTCCGTGCTCTCCGCAGTAATTACTCCGAAGGCCACGGGAATTCCACTCTCCATGGAAACCTGTGCGAGGCCTTTTGTCACTTCGGCGCTGATAAAATCAAAGTGGGGAGTCTGTCCACGGACGAGGGCACCAATACACACGAGGGAATCATACACACCGGTGGAAACGAGCTTTTTTGCCACGAGAGGTATTTCGAAGGAACCGGGGACCTTGAACACTGATATATCGTTATCGAATACGCCATGCCTCTTTAACCCATCCACTGCCCCATCCAAGAGCCTGTCAGTAATAAAACTGTTAAAGCGAGAGACGACAATTCCGACTTTCAAGCCATCCCCTCTCAACACCCCTTCCCGTATTTTCACAATTCCCTCCTATTCCACGCTTAATATGTGGCCCATCTTTTTCTTTTTTGTCTTCAGGTAATACTCGTTCGATTTGTTGGGTTCGATTTCTATTGCCACCCTCTCGACGACTCTTAATCCATACCCTTCCAGGCCGATTATTTTCTTAGGGTTGTTCGTTAAGAGGCGAATTTCCTTCACCTTGAGCTCGGCAAGGATCTGAGCCCCAATTCCATAATCCCTCAGGTCGGGCTTGAAACCGAGTTTTTCGTTGGCTTCCACGGTGTCATAACCCTCATCCTGGAGGGCGTAGGCTTTGATCTTGTTCGCGAGACCAATTCCTCTTCCCTCCTGTCTCATGTAGAGAATGACACCCCTCCCCTCTCCATTGATAATTTTCATGGCATTGAAAAGCTGCTCTCCGCAGTCACATTTCTTCGATCCGAAGACATCTCCGGTAAGACATTCTGAATGGACCCTGACGAGAATGGGTTCTGCGGGATCGATCTCCCCTTTTATAAGAGCAAGGTGAACCTCCCCGTTGACATCATTTCGGAAGGCAATCGCCTTGAACTCACCATATTTTGTGGGGAGACGGGTCTCCCCTACCACAGAAATGAGTCTCTCCCTCCTCATCCTGTACTCGATAATCTTTTCGATAGTAATGATCTTCAGAGCATGTTTCTTCGCAAAGACAATAAGGTCATCCATTCTCGCCATGGTTCCGTCGTCTTTCATCACTTCGCAGATAACCGCGGCTGGCTTGAGCCCCGCGCACCGTGTGAGGTCAACAGATCCTTCAGTCTGCCCGGTTCTTACAAGAACTCCCCCGCGGCGGGCGATGAGAGGAAATACGTGGCCCGGTTTGACGATATCATCGGCCGTGGAAGAATCATCGATAGCAACCTTTACGGTGGTTGCCCTGTCGTAAGCGGAAATCCCCGTAGTAACACCTTTCTTCGCCTCAATGGAGACGGTAAAAGCCGTACCAAACCGGGATGTGTTGTCCTGCACCATGGGGCGTAAATTCAGATCTCTGGCGCGGTCCTCTGTCAAGGCGAGGCAGACCAGACCACGTCCGTACTTCGCCATGAAGTTAATCTTGTCCGCCGTCACGTGTTCGGCGGCAATCATGAGGTCCCCCTCATTCTCCCGGTCTTCATCATCCACAATGATGACCATATTTCCTTTTCTGACCTCTTCGATCGCCTCTTCCGTGGTGCACACGGGCATTTCACTCCTCCTCTAGGAAACCCGATCTCTCCAAAAGATCAAGAAAATCATCTCTTTTATCTTTTCTCAGAAATCTTTCCACATACTTTCCTATGATATCTACTTCTATGTTCAACGTATTGCCGGGATTCACATATTTAAGATTCGTCTCTTCCAGCGTGTAGGGAAGGAGGGTCACCTCAAAGGAATTCCCACTCACGCCGCTGACTGTGAGGCTCACGCCATTCACCGCTACAGAACCTTTGTACACAACATATTTTATTATAGTATCATCCCCATCCAGTTCAAATACAGTTGAATCTCCGAGCCTTTTCTTTCCTCTAAGGATTGCGAGGCCATCAACGTGTCCGTAGACCAGGTGCCCTCCCAACCTCTCTCCCACTCTCAGTGCCCGTTCTAAATTGACAGGATCGCCTCTGACAAGCCTTCCGAGATTGCTTTTGTCCAGAGTTTCCCGTGAAATATCAACTTCAAATGACCCCTGCTTTGCGGAGACTACGGTGAGGCAGGCTCCGTTTACCGATATACTTTCACCGATTTTAAGATCTCGTAACTGAGATGGTGCCGAAATCAGGCCTCTCACCCCTAAAGACCCTCTCACCACCGACTCCACTTTTCCTAGGCCGTCTACGATCCCTGTAAACATTCCCGCCTCACTCCCTTTTTTGAACTGCCTCTATGAGGATATCTCCACCCATCTTTCTCACTTTCTCCACTTTCAGGGAGAAGGGAGATCCAAAAGATATTCCACCGGCATTTTCAAAAGGCGACAGGCCTCTTCCTATGAATTTGCCCGCCATGAATATGTAAAACCGATCCACAACCCCTGCTTCAACAAAACGGGTATAGACGGAACTTCCTCCCTCCACGAAAATCGATGTTACTCCTCTTTCGGCAAGTGCTTTGATGATCTCTTCCACCTCGATGGATGGCCGCTGACACTCTATTACCTCCATTTTTTCATCCAGGCCACGATAGCTCCCCTTCTTCCTTTTCGATGTTATTGCGATAACATCGCCTCCGGTAACGGAAAAGAGATTGAGTTGACTCTGA
This sequence comes from uncultured bacterium, assembly GCA_964587345.1. Taxonomy (GTDB): domain Bacteria; phylum Desulfobacterota; class Deferrimicrobia; order J040; family J040; genus CAZPLX01. The sequence continues at coordinate 1,479 of CAZPLX010000074.1, read as the reverse complement.
ATCTCACCTCGCGGATCGATGATAACCCGCAAAGGCTGCCTGTACCTCCCCGGGAGACGGACGTTGAGGTAAGGGTCATCGACCAGGAGAGTACGGATTCCCACGAGCACAGAGTCGTGAAGGGCCCGCAGGTGATGGACCATCCTTCTCGATTTATCCGTGGTAATCCATTTAGACTCCCCCTTCTCCCCCGCGATAAATCCGTCAGCCGTGATTGCCATTTTGAGGGAAATAAAGGGCTTTCCCATTTTCATGCAATGGTAGAAAATCCGGTTTAATTCCCTCCCCTTCTCTTCGCATACTCCTGTGACCACTTCTATCCCCGAACGCCTCAACCGGGCGACTCCCTTCCCGCGTACGAGAGGGTTCGGGTCTACGGAGGGTATGAATACCCTCTTTACTCTCGCATTCATGATCACTTCCGTGCAGGGACCAGTCTTTCCATAGTGGGAGCAAGGCTCGAGGGACACGTAAAGATCCCCTCCCTCTGCTTGATTCCCTCCCTCCGAAAGGGCGTGAACCTCCGCATGGGGCCCTCCGAAGGATTTGTGATACCCCCTTCCCACGACTTTCCCATTTTTTACCAAGACTGCCCCGACCATGGGATTTGGATTAACTTTACCTTTCCCTTTCCTGGCTAATCTTAGTGCAATACCCATAAATTTTTCATGTATTGCATGAGCTTTAACTTTCCCCATTATTATTCTTTTCCCCTTCATTCTGGTAGAGGGAATTGATCACTTCGAGAAAATGATTTATGTCTTTGAACTGCCGGTAGACTGAAGCAAATCTGACGTAGGCAACCTCATCGAGAGCTTTGAGCTCTTCCATCACATCTTCCCCCAGGGCTTCAGATGACACTTCTTTCTCTCCTATCGCGAGAATCTTCCCCTCTAACCTGTTAACGAGCCTCACTACCTCATCATAGCCGATCGGCCTTTTCTCGCACGCTTTCAGTATGCCGCTTATGAGTTTATGCCTGTTGAAGGGCTCCCGATCACCGCTTTTCTTTACCACCAGGGGAATACTCTCTTCAATTCTCTCGTAGGTGGTGAATCGCCACTTACAGGACACACATTCCCGCCTTCTCCTGATCATGGAGCCGTCCTTGCTCGTACGGGAATCAATTACCCTATCTTCGAGGCTTCCGCACTTGGAACAGCGCAATGGTCAACCACCGATCTGATGAATTTCTACATCCGTTTCTTCGAGCATGGCACCGGTAAGGGTGTCCGCATAACCTTCTAAGTAATAAATCTTCCGGATTCCCGCGTTGATGATCATCTTCGCACAGATAATACAGGGAAGTGTAGTGCAGTATAGGGTTGACCCATCGATGGACACACCGTGGTAGGCCGCTTGAATAATTGCATTCTGCTCCGCATGAAGACCCCGGCAGAGTTCATGACGCTCTCCCGAGGGAACATTCAACTGCTCTCTCAGACATCCCGTAACGGAGCAGTGGGTCACCCCCGAAGG
>CAZPLX010000073.1:0-7342 GCA_964587345.1 uncultured bacterium | reverse complement strand
ACATATTAATTACTCCTATCGGTTACTGGATGTCTACCCACTCCTCCTGAAGGACCTCACCCTGAAGGCTTACCACGACATACTTCACCGGCACTTTCCTCTCAGAACGTTTCAGGGCTTCTATCGCCATCCCCACGAGGCCGTGACAGCAAGGCACTTGCATGATGAGAACCGTGAGGGAATTTATCTTAGCCTCTTCGAACCAGCTTTTTACCTTGTCGATATAGATATCCTGGCCCTCGTCGAGCTTGGGGCACGCAATTGCAATCGAATTTCCCTTGAGGTAATCGGTGTGAAAATTCCCCATCGCGTAGGCTACACAGTCTGCAGTGAGGATCACGTCTGCCTCCTGGTAATAGGGGGCTGTGGGTGCGATGAGATGGAGCTGAATCGGCCACTGGCCGAGTTGGGAGGAGACTCTCGCTCCAGATGAGTCGTCTTCTCCACGGGGCTGTTTCATATCAACCATTCTTGATCCCGGGCATCCTCCATGTTCCGTCATATCATTTCCTCCTTATGTATGAATCTCTTTTCTGTTTCCTCGACGAATCGGGTGTAATAATCTTCTGTGCCGCCGGCTATTCCATCTACTTCGAGAAATTTTGTGTAAAGCTCTCCTACCTGCGAAGTGGTGAGGTATCTGTCCATCCAGGGATAGAGAATCTCATCTTCCTTTCTGATATGGTCCGTGAGAAGATCCCCATAGGCGCGAAGGTGAGTGGTTACTTTCTCGCCGTCTCCGCCCTCTATCCCTTTCACGATCTCCTTTACGTGCCCCCTGCCGGTTTCATGATCCGTAAGCATGGCCTTCACTATATCGAGATCTTGATCGAAGTAGGCGAAAAGAATCTTCTCCTCTTTCGCATGATGAAACCTGTCGGCATAGGAACGGATAAAATCGACCCCCCGGGTAACAAGCTCTTCCATTCGGGGATCTCCAGTCACATACTTTTCGGAGATAGTGGGAATCATTTTTATCCACCGTTTTATGAGTTCATGTTCGTTTACGAGTCTCTTCATCGGGGGTGAATAGGCAATCTCTCCCCCCCTTTTTTCCTTTCCCCCCTCCCTCAAAGGGATCTCCACCTTTTTCCCGGGGTAGATGATCGCGGCAATTTCCGTGAGCAGCTTTTTTTCATCCTCCCGTGCAAGGCCATGTATATCTACCACATCCTTCAAAAGGCAGGTTCCCACGCTGCAGGGGGCACATCCTATTCCGTGAGTGTCCAGGACCTCTGCGGTTTCGGGAAATTTATCGATCAATTCCTTGATGTAGCTATTAAGATATCTTTCCATTCTATTGTCCTCCCCCAGATCGGTCTCCCACTGGTCGCCTGCTTTAGTAAGATTCTCTGATGAAAATGAAATTCGGTCATTGACATCCGTCAAGTAAAAATAATTACCCTTTTTTACGGACGGCGAGAAATTCACGAATTGCCACGGTGATGAGTATTATCACTGTGACGGGAATAACGAATATACTCATGGATCCGTTGAAGAATGGAAGGATCGGTGACGCTGAAGATGTGAGGTAGAGGTACCCTGAGTAAGCACAATAATAACCGAGGAAGAGCAGCCCCTCTTTACGGTCGATGGTATATCCGGTGAAAAAGATGGGTAGACAGGCAAGAGCAACGGCAACCATGGCAGGGATATCGAAATGGAGGGCTTTTGCAGAGACAGTAACTCCTGAAGGTGCGACGATGGCTGTGAGCGCAAGGGCTCCGAGAATGTTGAATATGTTGCTCCCCACAGCGTTGCCGACAGCAATGTCTCTCTCTCCACGGATCGTGGCAACGATCGAAGTGGCTGCTTCGGGAAGGGACGTTCCTGCTGCGATGATGGTAAGAGCGATGACCAGTTCGCTTACACCCAGTGAGCGAGCGATTTCCGAAGCACTTCGGATCATGAAATGTGAGCCCCCAACGAGAAGGCCAAGACCAAGAGCAACGAGAAAAAGGTGAAGATACAGGGACTGTCCAGCTTCTTTACCCTCAGGAAAGGGTGCTGCTTCCCCGCTTTTTTTTCTCCTGGTCCTCTCCCTCCTGCTTTTCCCTATTGTGTAGAGTGTGTAAATGACAATCCCTGCAAAAAGAAGTGCTCCTTCCCATCTCACCATTTTCCCGTCAAGGGCGAAAATAAGCATGAGAAATGACGAGAGGATCATGACGGGAAGATCGAAGCGTACAAGCTGTTTGGAAACGAGGAGAGGCATGATGGTTGCCGAGAGACCCAGGATGAGAAGAATGTTGAGGATATTGCTACCCACCACATTTCCCACGGCGATATCTCCCTTTCCCGCAAGGGCGGAGTGTATGCACACTGCCATTTCGGGAGAGCTCGTTGCGAAGGCCACGACGGTAAGTCCGATGACGAGTGGAGATATTCCTGCCCGGGAAGCCACACGTACAGCGCCTTTCACCAGAACTTCCGCACCTGCAATCAGAAGAACGAGTCCGAGAAAGAAATATGAAACAGGGAGGATTGCCATAGGGCCTGAACTCTCACGCACTACCACCTTACCACACTAATACAATGCGAACTGATTTCACAGTCTTTTCCCTTGTGATTGGAGAGGAATAGTGGAGGCCAGGGCCCTCTTTTGAAAGAGGGGAGAGGGCAAAAGAGGAGAGATCAGTGAGAAATTCCCCTTCCGTAAGGATCAAAAGGGTAAGATGCTCCTCCGACCGCCTCGAGGAGTTCTTCGGGGTCTTGTGAGCTTTTTCTCATACCCGAAATTTTCACGATGTCTTTGCTCACCTCTTCCATGATCAGGGCAAGATAGGCCTCGGGAAGATCCCCCGAAGAAGCACTTTTTACCGAGTGGGCATAGGAACCGAAGAGGAGGCGACCTATGGTCCCTGAATCACCGATAACAATTTTTTTAAAATATTCCGCATGCTGTGCGAGAAAAAGAATTCCCTCGCTCTCAAGTTCTGTGCTCTCTCCGTTGTCAAGGACAGGGTCCTTGTTATAGGTGACCCGGGCACTCCCGTCTTCGAACTCTTCCACCGTGTACTTTCTCAATACCTGCTTTTTCTTCATGATTCCTCCCTGCATCGCGTATTGACGGTACGCCTGATCTGGTTATCGGAATTTAGAGAGTAAATCTTGACGGAGAGGCGTTATGGGGAATGCGGGGAGACAGAGCAGGGGAAAAAAAGAAAGAAAGGGCTCCCTGATCGGGAGCCCATGAAAGAATTGTCTTACTCACCACCTAGAAAGTGTTTATGATGTATTCCCCTATCTTCAGAACATCGCTGTCGGGGAGATCCGTCTTGTTGAATTTTGTCATCCCTGGTCCCGGGTTCCTCACAGTTCTGAGAATATCCTCTTTTGTTTTTATTCCATTTGCTTCCCGGTCCGCCTTGTGGAGAGTTTCCTTCGGGTTGATGATATTCCCTCCCTTGGGATGGCAGGGGGAACAGTTTTTCACGAAGAGAGTTTTGCCCTCGTCAAGCATCTTTGGAGAGGTGGTACCTGTTGCTGCGGCTGTTTCTTTACCCATCGTCATCTTTGTGGATTCTGTTTTCCCCATCATTTTCTTTGCGGCATCTGTTCCTGGAGCCATCATCTTCTTTGTGGCCTCAGTTCCTTTGGCCATAGTCTTTTTGGCAGCCTCTGTCCCTTTTTGCATAGTCTCATTTGCTGTTTCCTTTACTGCCTGTTTCCCTTTTTCAACGGTTTTTTTTGCAGTTTCTACAGCAGTTTTCTTCATCTCTTCCGCAGTCGCGGGAGCTTCTGCCGCGGGTTTAGAGGTTTCCACCTTTTTCGGCTCATCCTGCGGTTTTTTACGGCACCCTGGAGCAAAGGCGAGTGAAAAAGCAAAGGCCGAAATGGTCAAGAGTAAAAATAGTTTTTTCATGATACCACCTCCTTAAAATATGGTTTTCATGCGAAACGAAGGATGACAATGTTAATTTCTTTCACATAAAGGAATGTACAGAATATTCCTCCAACAAGAAACATTATACGACAAATATTTTGAATTCGGTTCCACTATGTTTTCCTTCTTCCAAATCTTCTGAACTGAAATTTTGAACTCTCATTATATTTCGTATACAATTACTTCGAGAAATGCTCATGTCCATGTCGGTGGGCCGGGTGAGGGGAGGGTTTGAATGGATTTTCTCAACACGTCCTTTTACGGAAATAGTCTTAAACAGTGGGGCATTGCTCTTGCGGCACTCTGTGTATCCTACCTCCTCTTCCGCTTTCTCATACGTACGGTGATCCACCGCCTCCTTGGGCTTGCGGAAAAGACCAAAATCGAGTGGGACGATGTCATCCTTGACCTCTTCAAGAACCGCACGAAGAATCTCCTTCTCCTCATGTTTTCCCTCTATATCGGCTCTCTTTTCCTCACCCTTCCTGAAAAGGCTGGAGAAGCAATACACGCGGTTGCCACGGTTGCTCTCTTCCTCCAGGCCGCGATATGGTCCAACGGTTTCATCATGGAGCTCATCAAGAGGGTAGAGAAGGGGCCTGAAAGCGAGTCTACCTATACGGCAATTTCTTTTATCGCTCGGGTAATCCTCTGGTCTCTCATTATCCTCCTCATTCTCCATAACCTTGGAGTTAATGTCACAGCCCTTGTGGCCAGCCTCGGGGTGGGTGGGATTGCAGTGGCCCTGGCGGTGCAGAATATCCTGGCTGATCTCTTCGCGTCTATGACCATTGTTCTCGATAAGCCTTTTGTTATAGGGGATTTCATTATAGTAGGTGACCTGATGGGTACCGTGGAGCATGTTGGCCTGAAGACGACAAGGATCAGGAGCATCTCGGGTGAGCAGATCGCCTTCACAAACAACGATCTTCTTTCCAGCCGGATACGGAACTTCAAGCGCATGTGGGAGCGCCGTGTTGTCTTCTCCGTGGGAGTAACCTATGAAACATCCCGTGAGAAAGTGGAAAATATTCCTTTAATGTTAAAGAAAATCATTGAGAGCCATGAACAGGCACGTTTTGACAGGGCCCACTTTTCGAAGTTCGGCGATTCAGCCCTCATCTATGAGATGGTCTATTTCGTGAAGGACCCCGACTACACCATCTACATGGATATTCAGCAGTCGATCAATATCGAAATATTCCGCAGATTTAACGAAGAGGGGATCGAATTCGCCTATCCAACCCAGACCCTCTACCTCTCAAAATCTGAAGTGAGTGACGGGGAAGGGCAATAATAGTATAGAATTCCTCCTTCCAGATACCTCGCCAAAGAGGAGCTGGGAAGGAGAAGGTAAAATTCTTATTCCAAATCCCATTTAAGCTCATATTTCAGGGCCCTTCGCATCCTGTCCCTTACTTTTTTTTCCTTGAATTTGCTGTTCAGGTATCTTTCAAGGTACCTTTCCTTGAACCGTTTCTTCGCCTCCCGGTTGGATAGTCCGTACCAATTTTTGAAATTGGTATATGTGACGAACTTTTCCTTGAAATCGGGGTCAAATTCAGGATCGTGAAAGCCCATTTTATCGAAAAACTCCTTTTCCATCTCTTTTGCGTGGATAAATTTCTTCCCCTGATGTTTTCTGTTCGCCGACCTGACTGCGTTCTTCCTCGCCTCTTTTCTGCAAGGGTTGCAGAGGTTTTTCTTCTTTCTCTGCTTCGTAATCAGGAAGAATGAATTGCATTTACCACAGACCCGGATATTTTCCATGTCCTTGTAAGTGATAAGAGTTCCACACCCTTGAAAATGGAGAGGAAAGAATATCTCATCATCGTAGAGTGAGGATAATTCCCTGAATTTATCCATCAAAGGGATGTTTACCTTTTTCAGTACCCCGTTTACATACCCCATGATCTTCTCGAGACGATCATCACACTCCTCATCGTTGAGTATCTCTTTCAGTCCTCCTGGGAGTGTATCTCCTCTCCTGTTGAGGAGGGATACCATGCTTAAGAGATACAACTCTTTGGGTTGTTTTATGAGTTCTTCAAGGCTGTTTCCCATACACATCTCACATTATTATTTATTCCTTTATCACTTTATTATACTTTTAGTCCAAAATTCAATATATTTATAACTTATTTAATTAAAAGATATTATGTTGCTAAAATAAATTCCTTTATCATATAATAAATAAAACGATAGTGCGAATGGGAAAAACTCAAGGTGAAAAAGTTCTCCTGGGGTCCGGGGAGACGAGAATCACAGAGAGCAGCTGAAGTAGGAATTCCGAACGAGGGTTATTGATGGGGACAATGGGGAATCAAATTGCGGGGAAATAGATCGTAAAACAGGCACCTTTTCCCTGTGTACTCTCAACGTGGATATAACCGCTGTTTTGTTTCACCATTCCGAAGACGGTGGTGAGTCCCATGCCGGTAGCGTTTCGATGTCCCTTTGTGGTGAAAAATGGGGTGAATATCTTATCGATGATCTTTTCTTCTATCCCCGATCCCTTATCGGAAAGTGTAAGGGTCACATACCTTCCCGTTTTCAGCCCAGGATATTTCGCAGCCATGTAAGAATCCACGAGTGAATTCTCGGTTTTAATGAAGATGCTCCCCCCGTGGGGCATTGCTTCTCTCGAGTTTGAAACAAGATTTAAAAGGATCTGACGAATCTGGTTCGGATCCATCTTCATGTTCCCTATTCCGTCTCCCAGGTCAGTTTGGATAAGGATATAGCCTCCTGCGGTTTTCCCGAGGTCCCTCTTGTAATCGGTGATGAGAGAGTTGATATTGAGTATCTTCGGCCTCGCAATTTGTTTCCTGTTGTATGCGAGGAGCTGATCAACGAGTATCGCAGTCTTTGAGACGGCACTCATGATCGCGTCGAGGCGGGGAAGGATCTCACCCTCTTTTTCCTGGGTCATCTTGAGGAGTTCACACGTTCCGGAGATAGTTGCGAGATTGTTGTTCACCGAATGAGCGATACCCCCCACCAGGCTGTCCACCTCTTCTACCTTTTTCATCAGGCTGCTCTCTTCTTCTTTGGAAGGTTTTCTGAGAATCTTTTCCTCCCCAGATTTATCACCGGGGAAGAGTCCCATCGTTTCCTCCACTCCCCTGGAGAGGCGGAAGAGTTCATTTTTAAGGAGTGCCTGGCGCTCCATGGTCTGTATCTTTTCGATCGCAACCCCTCCCGTATCGGCGAGGGTGCTGAGCATGTGTAGGTCGTCTTCGTCAAAGGAGCCCTTCCTGGGGCTGTTGTAAATTTCAAAACAGCCGAGAAACTCTCCCTTTCTGGAGAGGAGAGGAATGGCTGCGATGTTCCGGATATCGAGATTCGCCATCATTTCCCCTGTCATTATCGGATCCCTGTGAGGTTCCTCTATAATGAATGGTTTCCCTGTCTCCTTAAGTTTTCCCGGGATTCCCGCTCCCTCCCGGAAAGTGT
>CAZPLX010000072.1:0-7364 GCA_964587345.1 uncultured bacterium | reverse complement strand
ACATGCTGACTCGGAGGACGCCGGGTGATGCCCGCACGCGGCATATCGTCCGGGACGGAGAGAGTTGGGTATGTTGCTGCGGATCGGGACTGGGACGTGGTTCTGAATGTGCAGGGTGATGAACCTCTCATTAAACCGTCTCTCATCGATTCTCTTGCGGAACTCTTTTCCCACGATAAGGATGTGAAAATCGGAACGGTTGCCGCGAGAAATGAGAGCTACACCGATTTTCTCGACCCGAATATCGTGAAGGTATCGGTTGCGAAAAGAGGGAATGCCCTCTATTTCAGCAGGTCGCCGATTCCCTACTCCGATAATGTTTCCTTTCAATTTTTTTCCCATCATATTGGGCTTTACTGTTTCAGGAGAGGAATTCTCTCACATCTCTGTTCTCTGGGAGAGAGCCATCTCGCGGGGAGAGAATCTCTTGAACAATTGAAATGGATGGATTACGGTTATGACATCAGGGTGATCGAAGGTAAGTATGAGCCTGTGGGAGTGGATCTCCCGGAGGATCTTGTGCTGGTTCAGAAGCTAATGGAGAAGGAGGCAGGAGAACAGTGAAACCTAAATTTATATTTGTCACCGGTGGAGTTGTCTCTTCCCTCGGTAAGGGGCTTGCCGCGGCATCTCTCTCCGCCCTTCTCGAGGCTAGGGGTTTGAGAATCACTCTTCTTAAACTCGATCCCTACATCAACGTGGATCCGGGAACAATGAATCCCCTGCAGCACGGAGAGGTTTTTGTCACCGATGACGGCGCCGAAACAGACCTTGATCTTGGCCACTACGAAAGATATACATCTGCAACAATGTCTGAGAAAAACAACTGCACCACGGGAAAGATATATTACTCGGTTATCACGAAAGAGAGGAGGGGTGATTACCTTGGTGGGACAGTTCAGGTAATTCCCCACATTACCGACGAGATCAAGCGGGTTATTTACAATGCGGGAACAGGCTACGACGTTCTCATTGTCGAGGTAGGGGGCACCGTAGGTGATATAGAGTCCCTTCCTTTCCTGGAGGCGATCCGGCAGGTAGGCCTGGAGAAGGGGAAGGAAAACGTGGTGTACATTCATGTTACCCTGGTTCCCTACATCAAGACGGCGGGCGAACTCAAGACGAAACCCACGCAGCACAGCGTGCAGAAGTTGAGGGAAATAGGTATTCAGCCCGACGTTCTCCTCTGTCGGACAGCAAGTGAACTGCCAATGGAGATCAAATCGAAAATTGCTCTCTTTTGTAATGTGAAAGAGGACGCGGTCATTACCGCAAAAGATGTGGATTGTATCTACGAAGTACCTCTGGTTTTTCATCATGAAAGGCTCGATGACACAATCGTCACACTCCTCAATATCTGGACCCGGGACCCCCACCTGGAGAACTGGTTTGAGATCGTTGAAAAAGTGAAGAACCCAAAAGGTGAAATAACAATTGCCATTGTGGGAAAATATGTCTACCTGAAAGAATCGTATAAAAGTTTGAACGAAGCCCTGGCTCACGGGGGGATTGCGAACAACATCAAGGTATCGTTGAGGTATGTGGATTCTGAGGATGTTGAGAGGAGCGGTGCGGAACCGCTTTTGAAGGGGGTGGACGGGATACTTGTGCCTGGAGGATTCGGGAAAAGGGGTGTAGAAGGGAAAATTATGGCGTGCCGATATGCACGGGAAAACAGAATCCCCTTCTTCGGTATCTGTCTTGGAATGCAGGTTGCGGTCATAGAATATGCGAGGAATGTGTGTTCCCTCGAGGGGGCAAACTCGAGAGAGTTTAATGGGGAAACGGAAAACGCTGTGATCGATCTGATGCCGGAACAGCAGGATATAGAGAATATGGGGGGAACGATGCGGCTTGGGGCGTATCCCTGCAGCCTCAAGGAGGGGGCTCTCGCGATTTCCGCATACGGGGTTTCCGAAATATCTGAGCGCCACCGTCACCGCTACGAAGTGAACAACGATCTGAGGGATATCCTTAGAGAGAAGGGGATGGAGTTCAGTGGTCTTTCACCGGATGGAAACCTGGTAGAGATTATAGAGATTCACGAACATCCCTGGTTCCTCGGCTGTCAGTTTCACCCTGAGTTCAAGTCAAAACCGAATATTCCTCATCCCCTTTTCAGGGAGTTTGTGAAGGCGGCGAAGAGATTTGCAGAGAGGGAACCGGAGAGTGTCTGAAGCTGTTAAGAGAGTAAATGTGACCGAAAATATCTCCCTTGGGAAGGGTGAGCCACTCCTGATAATCGCGGGTCCATGTGTCGTCGAGTCGTGGGATATTCTTCGGCAGGCTGCAGAGGCTCTTGTCCGTCTGAAAGACAGGCTCCCCGTGACAGTGCTGTTCAAGTCATCCTTCGACAAGGCAAACCGTTCTTCCCTTACAAGCTTCAGAGGTCCGGGCATCTCAAAAGGCCTTGAACTCCTTTCGCGGGTGAAGGAGGAATTCGGTCTTCCCCTGCTTTCAGATGTACATGAAGTGTTGCAGGTCAAGAAGGCATCTTCCCTTCTCGATGTCCTCCAGATTCCCGCTTTTCTCTGCAGACAGACTGATCTTCTTCTGGCGGCCGGTCAGACGGGAAAAACAGTGAATGTGAAAAAAGGGCAGTTTATGTCACCAGAAGAGATGAAAAACAGCGTGGAAAAGGTTATAAGTACTGGGAATAAAAAGGTATTTGTTACTGAAAGAGGCACAACTTTTGGATATCACAACCTGGTTGTGGATATGCGATCAATTCCCATCATGAAAGAATTTGCTCCCGTAGTGTTCGATGCAACTCACAGTGTTCAGCTACCCGGTGGGAGAGGTGATTCTTCGGGAGGAGAGAGAAAATTTGCGCCTTCCCTTGCCAGAGGGGCTGTTGCAGCGGGTGCGGATGGTGTCTTTATCGAGGTTCACCCCGACCCGGGGAAGGCTCGCTGTGACGGTCCTAACAGTATTTCACTCGACAGTGTTGAGGAATTTATATCTCCCCTCGTTGAGATGAGAACTTTAGTGGGAGGAGGTTGATGGCTCCGGAAGATATCATCGCTATGGCAAAGGAGGTGCTTCTGGCAGAAGCGGATGCGGTGCGCGACCAGGCGCATAAGGTGAGCACACATTTTGTTCATGCGGTGAATATATTGAAAGAGGCCCAAGGAAAGGTAGTTCTCACGGGAATGGGAAAGTCAGGAATTATCTGCAAAAAAATGGCATCCACCTTCGCCTCAACAGGAACTCCGGCATTCTTCCTCCATCCCGCTGAAGCCATTCATGGGGACGTAGGGATCATCTCGAGGGATGATGTGGTGATAGCTCTTTCAAATTCCGGGGAGACGAAAGAGATTATTGCCCTTCTTCCCGTTATGAAAAGAATGGGAGTGAAGATCATCGCCATGGTTGGAAAGGGGGGGTCCACCATGGCGGGGTATGCAGATGTGATCATCGATGTGGGGGTGAAAGGAGAAGCCTGTCCATTAGGGATCGCTCCTACGTCGAGCACCACTGCTGCCCTTGCGGTGGGAGATGCCCTTGCGGTTGTTCTCCTCAAGGAAAAGGGGTTTTCTCTCAATGATTTTGCCCTTCTTCATCCAGGGGGGACACTTGGACGGAGATTGAAGACAGTGGGCGACCTCATGCACAGGGGTGACGAGGTCCCTCTTACCCGGTCAGAGGAGCTGCTGAAAAACGTTCTTTTCGAGATTTCCTCAAAGAGGCTCGGGATTACAGGAGTAATCGATGGAGAGGGGAGGGTAGTAGGAGTGATCACCGATGGAGATCTGAGGCGGGCTATGGAACGAGGTGTCGACGTCTATTCGGCTAAGGCATCGGAATTGATGAGCAAAAATCCCAAGAAGATCCGGGAGAAGGATCTTGCTGCAAGTGCTCTTGCCCTGATGGAGAAGAACAAGATCACATCTCTCTTCGTCTTCGATGATAATTACGAAACGCTCGCAGGAATTATTCATATTCACGATCTTTTACGGGGGAAGATTACATGAAAAATGGAAATTCAGGAACCCCGGAGGAACGGGCTAAAGGGGTAAAACTACTTCTTCTTGACGTGGACGGTGTTCTCACCGACGGGAGGATCGTGTACAGTTCATCGGGGAATGAATTAAAATTTTTCGATGTGAAGGACGGTCACGGAATCAAGCTCATTCAGAGGGCAGGTATTATGGTGGGGATAATTACCGGACGTACCTCCGAGATCGTCAGGCGCCGGGCAGAGGAGTTGGGTATCACCCTCCTCTACCAGGGAAGATTTGAAAAATCGGCTGTCCTGGCTGAAATAGTCAATAAAACAGGGATCATCAAAGAACATATTGCCTTCGTGGGAGACGATCTCGTCGATATTCCCGTTTTGAAGAGGGTGGGGTTTGGAGCGTCCGTGAGTGACGCGGTTACGGATGTGAAGGAGGTGGCCCACTACGTTTCTTCCTTCCCGGGGGGAAGGGGAGCCGTCAGGGATATAGTAGAATTTATTTTGAGAAACAAAGGGTTATGGAATAGTGTCATCGAAAAGTATCAGGATTGATCCTCCTTCTTCCCCAGAATTATTTTTCAATGGTATGATAGAAATCATGAAGAGAATTCTCCTCTGTATCTCCCTCTTTCTTTTCCTTCTATTCTTTATTTCCTGTACCCCTGGACAAGAGGGGAGTAATTCGGAAAAGGGGAGGAGAGCAGGGGTCGTCCCTGGTGAACATCCCGATATGGTGGTGGATAACATTACCTTGAGCGATGTGTCTCCCGGGGGAAAAAGCGTCGAATTTGCCGCAAAGAAGGCCTTCTATTACAGGTCAGTCGACCTCATTTATTTCGATAAGGTACGGGGAAAATTCGACAGAAAGAGAGAATATCTTTTTTCCTTTCCAGAGGGGGTGTACGACAGACACGACAAATCCCTTGTGACAACCGAGCAGGTCGTCATCAACGGGGAGGGAGGCTTGGAAATCCGGGGGATGGGGGGTGTGGTTGATTTCGGGGAAAATCGTGTGACCCTGAAAAGTGATGTGGTCGTCACACAAGGGTTCCTGAGAATAGAGGGGGTGGATGGTGTGCTCGATCTTGACACTGAAGAGTTGAGAATCAGGAGAGTAGCGGCTACCATATCCAACCCCGGGTCATTGACAAAAGGCCTCCAGGGAGTCAAGTGACAATGAGAAAAATTGGCATGGCCACCACTGTCCTTTTCCTGTCCATAACCGGTGTCTTTCTTCTCACGGGGATGTCAAAGGGAGGAGAAAAGGGGGGACAACTCAAGGTAAAGGAGTTATCGAGAGAGCCGATCGAAATTACAGCGGAAGAACTTATCGCGGAAAACCAGGAGAGGCGGGTGATATTCAAGGGAAATGTTGTGGCGAAACAGAATGACCTCACCATCTGGGCGGACAGGGTTATGGCTGATTACGGGGATGACGGGAAGACAGTGGCGAAAATCATCGCGGAAGGTCACGTGAAGATAGTTCAGAAGGAACTGAGAGAGGCCCGTGGAGACCTGGCCATTTTCATCAATGAGAAGCAGACCGTTGAGTTGAGGGGAAATACAGAAGTCTTAGAGGGAGAAAGCACTCTGATGGGAGAAAGGCTTATAATCTATATCGCAGAAAACAGAAGTGTGATAGCGGGAGGGGAGGAGGGGAGAGTGAAAGCGATTATCAATCCGAAACAGTTTATGAAAGAAGAGGAGGAAAAATCTAAGTGAAAACTCTCAACGCCGAAGGCATCATCAAGAGCTTTGGCAGTCGTTGTGTGTTGAATGGGGTCAATATAAGCGCGACCAAAGGGGAGATATTAGGTCTCCTCGGGCCCAACGGAGCCGGGAAAACAACACTTTTCTACGCGATTACCGGGATTATTATGCCAGATAAGGGAAAGATTTTTCTCGATAAATCCGATATTACTAGAGAGCCTATGCATAAACGAGCCCGCCTGGGGATAGGGTATCTTCCCCAGGAGCCCTCGATATTCAGGAAAATGAGCGTAGAAGATAATATAATGGCGATACTTGAAACGAGGCCTATATCACGGGCAAAAATGAAAACGAAACTTCAAAATCTCATGGAAGAGCTGGGGATCGAAAATCTTAGGAGAGAAAAAGGGTATTCTCTCTCCGGAGGAGAGAGGAGGAGGGTGGAAATATGCCGTGCCCTCACTCTTTCTCCATCCTTCCTCCTCCTGGATGAACCTTTTGCGGGGATAGATCCGATCACTATCACGGATCTTCAAAATATTATTCTCAAATTGAAAGGCCGGGGAATCGGGGTCATCGTTACCGATCACAACGTGAGGGATACTTTGAGAGTCTGTGATAGAGCCTATATAATAGATAAAGGAGACATTCTTGAAGAAGGGAAGCCCGATCAGATATTTAACTCTGATAGAGTGAAGGAAGTCTACCTTGGTGAGGAGTTCGTCCTTTAATGGCAATGGATATCAAACATAACCTCAGATTACAACAACAGCTGAAAATCACCATCACACCTCAACTCCAACAGGCGATAAAACTCCTTCAACTCACCCGACTGGAACTTCAGCAGGCCATCCAAAACGAGCTTGAACAGAACCCTGTACTCGAAGAACAGGCAGAAACCGAAGAAGAAATTTCACAAGAGAAATCGTCTGAAGAGGAAACAAAGGAGTCGGATGAAGGGGAAGTCGATCTGGACACCTTCGATCTCGAATCGTATTTGCCCGAGGAGGAGTATCAGAGTTATCGAAAAGAGGTGGACCGTTCTGGAGAGAATGGCAGACCGGTGTATGAGAACACTTTGAGAGTTGAAAGGAATCTCTCAGATCATCTCATGGAACAGCTCAGCCTGGAGGATTTTCCCCCTGAATTGAAGGAGGTTGGTGGCTATATCGTGGGGAACATCGATGAAAATGGTTACCTGACCACGACGGTGGAAGACACAGCCCTTAAGTGCGGGAAGAGTGCTCAGGAAGTGGAAGAAGCACTCGGAATTATCCAGGGATTCGACCCCACCGGGGTAGGAGCGCAAAATCTGAGAGAGTGCCTGATGTTTCAGGCAAGGGAAAAATTTGATGAAAGATCTCTGGAGATGAAGATCCTCGAGGACTGTTTCGAAAAGTTCATGAAGACGGATCTCGCGGGCATCGCGAGGGCACTCAAGTTGGAGAAGAACTGCGTCACCAAGGCTATGAAGAATCTTGCCACCCTTGATCCGAAGCCTGGGAAGAGATACTCCTCTTCCCAGGTTCATTACATCACTCCCGATATATTCGTGTTCAAAGTGGGTGATGAATGGGTGATATCCCTTAATGAAGACGGACTGCCGAAGCTGAGGATCAACTCCTACTACAAGGAGCTTATTAAGAAAAAAGATACTCTTTCCAAGGAGGAAAAGGAGTACGTCAGAGATAAAGGA
>CAZPLX010000071.1:0-7396 GCA_964587345.1 uncultured bacterium | reverse complement strand
GAATTCTGAATCCGGAACTGTCAGTTGTTCGTCGGACTTCGGACATAGGACTTCGGACGTCAGACATATTAAATTCCCAGTTATTGTGCGGATATTACGATAATAAGCACGCCATTCTGGTAGGATGGCCCTCCAACCATCATGAGGGATCCTCGCCTCATCCTCAAGACAGTGTTCAAGTATCCTCTGTTGTGGATGAATATCTGTACATTCAACCGGGCGCTATTCTTCCCCGTCTCGAGAGGAACAATCTTCATCATCCTCCCCCCGGGAAGGGAGAATTCTGCCGTTTCGCCACGAACTGCAAGTCGGTGATTCTCCGTTACCGTTTCGTAGGAAGAATAGTTAAAAAGGCGTGAAAGTTTTTTCTTGAGGGTAACAAGTGCAGGGTCAACAAAGACCTTTCCGGAAGATGCGTAGACTACCTGGACGTTCAGCGATATCCCCTCCCCCGCGAAAGCGGAAGCCGACATCATCAGACAGGTCAGAAGCACAAGGAAAAGGGTCTGTTCCCGGGTTATTTTCTTCATCTGCCATCCCCCTCAATAATCCAGATTACCTTTGGATCATTTGATCCCCTGTCCACAAGAACCACTTCCGCGTCCTCCGCCTCCAGGCTCTCTACCGTTGCCGCGAAACGCAATTTCCCGGCTCCTTTCGTAAACTCCCCGGGATTTCTGTCATTCTTTTTCGCCACCTCCGGTACATTACTCGAAGGATAAAACAGAATCAGCGTGAGTGCAACAACTCCCACGAGGGCCGGGATAAGGATATTCCGGTAGCGGATGAACCACCCTCTCCTTTTTCCCTCTTCCAGTTCATTAAGGGACGCTTCAATCCGGTGAAGGATCAGATTATCCGGGAGGGCTTTCACTTCTTTCCCGATATAGTCCCTGATCCCATTCCCCATCTCCTCGATGTCATCTCTGTAGCGCCGGCAATCCCCACATTTGTCCATATGGTCACGGACTTTTCCTTCTTCCTCCACGGGGAGGTACCCATCGATCAGGAGATCTATTTTCTCTCTTATCTTCCCACACTCCATCATTCGCCTCTCACGTAGCCAGATAGGGTCTCTCTGAGTTTCCCCCTGGCATAATGAATTCTCGACATAACCGTTCCGATCGATATGCCAAGAACCCCCGCAATTTCCTCATAACTCAAACCCTCTACTTCTCTGAGGATGATTACCGTCCTGTGATGTTCGGGCAACAACTCCACAGCCTCTTTTATCACCCTCCCGAGTTCCTCCTTCTCAAGCCTTTCGTGAGGAGTATCCGTGTAACGGGATTTCGAGGGCCCATCCATCTCATCCCCCCGCTTCCACTCCTCCTCAAAGGTGGTCTCATGGCCTTTCCCTCTTGCCCTCAGCCGGTCGATGGAAGTGTTCACCAGGAGCCTGTAAAACCATGTAAAAAAGCGAGAGCCGAAACGGAACCCCTTGAGTGATGTATAGGCTTTCATGAAGGCATCCTGGACGGCGTCTAACGCCTCTTCCCTGTTCCCGAGAATACCTACGGCAACAGCGTATGCCTTCCCCTGATATCTTCTCACAAGTTCTGAAAAAGCCTCCTTTTCTCCCGACAGAGTGCGAGTGATAAGAAGTTCATCATCACATTCTTCGTAGGGTCTTCCCTTTCCCATTGGACGTTTAAAACGCTCCCGTATTCAATTGTTTCTCACATATCGCCCCAAGAAACTCCCCTTTTAAGATCGACTTTAAGGGGAATATCGAGTGAAACAACACCCTCCATCACCTCCCTCAGAAGTTCCGCTGTCTCCTTTTCGTGTGACTTTGCCACCTCGAGAATGAGTTCGTCGTGGACCTGGAGGATCAGGTGGGCATCCAGTGCACCCTTTTTGAGCCTCTCCCAGAGGTTTACCATGGAAATCTTTATCAGATCTGCCGCACTTCCCTGTACAGGAGCGTTCATCGCCATCCTCTCCGCACCCTGCCTGAGGTGCTGGTTCCTGCTCCCTATATCACGGATATAGCGGCGTCTCCCGAAAAGAGTTTCCACGTAACCCCTCTCCCTGGCAAAGTCTATTGTCTTTTTCATAAATTCAAAGACGCCGGGATAGCGGGAAAAATAGTCGTCAATATATTTTTTTGCCTCTACGGGAGAGATTCCCAGCTCCTTCGATAAGCCAAATGGGGTCATCCCGTAAAGAACTCCGAAATTCACAACCTTTGCTCTCCGCCTCTGCTCGGAAGTTACTTCCCTCTCATCAATTCCGAATATCGCCATGGCCGTTTCATTGTGCACATCTCCTCCTCTCTCGAAGACTTTTCTGAGAACCTTGTCCCCCGAGAGGTGAGCGAGAACGCGTATTTCAATCTGGCTGTAATCTGCACCAAGGAAGATGTACCCTTCCCTAGGAACGAAAGCCCTCCGGATCTCCCTCCCCAGAGAGGTTCTTACAGGAATGTTCTGGAGATTTGGATTGCTCGAGGATAGTCTCCCTGTCGCCGTTTGCATCTGGTTGAAACTGGTATGGATTCTCCCTGTTTCAGGATCCACCATCCCGGGGAGCACATCCACGTATGTCGACTTGAGCTTCGAGAGAGTCCTGTGCTCCAGGATAAGAGCGGGAACCTCATGAGACTCCTTTAAATGATCCAGGACTTCCATATTTGTAGAAAATCCTGTTTTTGTCTTTTTCAAGGGGGTCAGTCCCAGTTTTTCGAAGAGAAGTGAGGAAACCTGTTTCGGGGACGCAAGATTCACCGTTCCCCCTGAAAAAGAGCCAACCTTCTCTTCGATCTCCTCCAGGTTACCGGTGATCATGGATGAAAGTTTTTTCAGGATTTCCTCCTGAAGCATGATCCCCTTCTTCTCCATGAAGTAGAGGACTTTAAGAAGGGGAATTTCCATTTCTCTGTAGAGGCGGTCTGATCCCACATCTTTGAGTTTCGCAAGGAGAGGGCCTGCGATACGGGATACGCTCCTCGCGGAAGCGGCAACTTCTTTCTCTCCCCCCTCGGTGGGGACTACCATTTCTGAAGAAAGATGCCTCTTTGCCATCCTCGCAAGTGAAAAGTTCGATTCTTCCGGGTGGAGAAGGTAGGATGCCAGCATCGTGTCGTCGTAAGAGGATTTAAAGAGAAGTTCCAGGGGGGCACACAACTTGATCGCTCCTTTCATATCGTGAAAGATAAAGCGGGTATCCCCAGCCAAAAGGGGCGAAATAAGCTCCTCCACTAAGGCTTCAGTAACCACGAATGTATTCCCTTCCGCGGAGAATGCGAGAAGGGATTTCCCGCCCGAAACAAAGAGGGACACTCCCACACCCTTCCCTATCAGATCTTTCCCTGCCTTTTCGACCCCTTGCCGATCTTCGAGGGTAATAAAAGGGGTTGGAGGAAGAGATGATTCTCCTCCCGCCTCCCTGGTTATTCCTCGTTTCCCTTTAAATCCAAGGGACTCGAAAATTTTTTCCACTTTTTCTTCCTCAGGGGGGTGAGGGACGAGATCATCCAGGATAAGAGAAAGAGGAATATCCCTCCTTATTCGCGCAAGATCTTTCGATATCCGTAAATCCCCGAGGCTTTCCCGAATCAGGGTCCCCCTTCTTCCCTTGATAAAGGGATTATTTTTTTCGATATTATCTACAGACCCGAATTCTTTTAACAGGGCCACCGCCGTCTTACCCCCTATTCCTTTCACTCCCGGAATATTGTCTGAGGTGTCCCCGGAAAGTGCGATAAGATCGACGATCTTTTCCGGCAAAACCCCGAACTTTTCCATCACTGCCTCCGGGTCGTAGAGTTTCCCTTTCAGCGAGTCAAACATGACCACTCCCTCTCCCACCAACTGGCAGAGGTCCTTGTCGGAGGAGATGATGACAACACCCAGTCCTTCTCCCTTCGCAACCTCCGCGAGGGATCCGATCACATCGTCCGCCTCCACTCCCTCAATTTCCACTCTCTTGATCCCTGACAGGCGAATAAGCTCCTTGATAACGGGCAGTTGCTCCGCCAGCTCCTCAGGCATCTTCTGGCGGGTTCCCTTGTATTCTTCGTACACCTGATCCCGGAAAGTGGGGCCCGGCGCATCAAAAACAACACACACGAACCCTGGAGCATAAGACTCCCGTACCTTTCCCAGCATATTCATAAATCCGTACACTGCTCCAGTGGGATTTCCGAGAGGAGACGTAAGCCGGGGAAGGGCATAGAAGGCCCGGTAAAGAATGTTGTTCCCGTCAACTATGAGAACGCACTTTTCCCCGTCCATCTACCGATCAGTTCTCATCTTCCACAATTTCGAGGGCCTCGTCTGAAATAACTGTAGTTGAGGAAATAGTATCGCCCACTCTCATCCCCTCATCGTTGTAGAGGCAGAAATAGAGTTCAAAAAGAAGAAGGGCAATGCCGAGAGTATAGGCGAGAAAATGGCCGATAGCGGGGATCACATAGAATCCAAAAGGGATGACGAGGGTTATGTTCCGTAAAATGGATGAAGTAAAATCGAAAAGTTCCCCGTCAAGACGTACCACTCTTAACCCGACAAGGCGTTTTCCCACACTCTGCCCTCCTGAAAAACCATCAGCCACAAAGAGATAAAAGATCGAGGCAATTGCACCGACAGCCCCGGGGATTTTCCACAGTATGAGGGCTATGATCAGGTCGATCCCTTTCGCAACAATCCTGGGAATAAATTCTGCGCGAACCCGATCTTCATCGGGCATGGGCAGGTCGAATTTAAATTTCATTTCATCCCTCCACGTAGATATCTTCTTTTGTGAACACCACGAAGGCCATCGAAGGCCTCCGGGATCCCTCCCGTGTCACAAAATGGATGGCATCGAAGCGGTACCCTTTCACCGACCAGACATTCAGGGTCTCTTCTATATCCCTATCCGTCACCTCTGCCAATTCAACAACCTTGTAAGGGCCTTCTCCCATCTCACATTCCTCCAAGAAGAAGGGCTACATCCTTTGAAAAATAGGTAATAATCATATCCGCTCCAGCTCTTTTAATGCTCGTAAGTAGTTCCATCATTACCCTTTCCTCGTCAATCCATCCCTTTTCAGCGGCCGCTTTTACCAGTGAATACTCGCCGCTCACGTTGTAGGCTGCCAGGGGAAGATCATACCTCTCCCGCACCTCCCGGATCACGTCGAGGTAGGCAAGAGCCGGTTTCACCATCACAATATCCGCACCCTCCCAGATGTCGAGAGATACTTCTCTCAGAGCTTCTCTCCCGTTGGCAGGATCCATCTGGTAGGATCTTCTGTCCCCAAAGGAAGGGGTAGAATCAGCTGCGTCACGGAAGGGACCATAAAAAGCCGATGCATATTTTGCCGCATAGGACATGATCGGGATATCCAGGAATCCCTCCATATCAAGTGCCTCCCGTATCGCCATTACCCTCCCATCCATCATGTCGGAAGGAGCAACCATATCGGCACCCGCCCGTACGTGGCTCACGGCGCTCTTCGCAAGGAGTTCTATCGTCTCATCGTTGACCACCATGCCCTTGTCATCGAGAACACCGCAGTGGCCGTGATCCGTGTATTCGCACATGCAGACATCCGTGATCACCAAGAGGTCTGGGACACCCTCCTTGATGACTCTTACCGCCTGTTGAACAATGCCTTCATCGCTGTAACAGTCCGACCCTACTGGATCCTTTTTTTCTGGGAGGCCGAAGAGTAAAACCGCAGGTATCCCGAGCCTGTACACCTCTTTTGCCTCTTCCACGACCCTGTCAACGCTCAACTGAAACACTCCCGCCATGGAGGAAACTTCCATTTTTACATCTTTTCCGTGAATGATAAAAAGAGGATAAATCAGATCATCCACAGTGAGAACCGTCTCCCGAACCATTCGCCGCAACGGCTCGCTCTTTCTCAGCCTTCTTGCCCTGTATTCAGGAAAGTACATGAATCGATCCTCCTTTCAGCTTCTCCCCGACCCATAATCTTCCCACACCGCTTCGAGAAGTTCATCAACATCGGGATAAGGGGGGACGACTGCGGGGGAAAAGCCAAACTTCTCAACTGCCGATGCAGTGGTCATCCCTATGACTGCGATTTTAACATGTTTAAAATATCTTTCCCCACATTCTTCCCCGATAAGGATCAGGAAGTTTTCAAAAGTTGAAGGGCTTGTAAACGTTGCATAATCGACAGGTGTCTCCAGAACTTCCTCTACTTTTTCTCTCCCGTAATGGGGTACTATCGTCTCGTAGAGGGCAGGTGCACGAAAGGGAATTTCCTTTTTCTCCAGGAGGTCGATCAAATCCCTTTTTCCCTTCCTTGCCCTGGGGAAAAACACTCTATCTTCACCGCTTAGAAGGGGGGCAAGTTCCTCTCCAAGAGAATCGCTGTCTCCCCCTTTTGAAACGACGTCACTTGTGAGACCGAGGTCAGAAAGCTTCCTCTTTGTAGAGTTTCCCACAACGGCTATTTTCTTTTCTGAGAGAAGAGAGGGGAGAGATTGTCCGAAAAGGTCGCCAAGACAGGAAGGGGCCCTTGCACTTGTAAAAACGACCCATGTGGAGGCTTCAAGCTCTTTGAGAAATGCACCCTTCTCCTCTCCTCCCACGAGACACCGGGTAATTATGGTAGGAAAGAGAAGAGCGTCACCGCCTCTCGCAGATATCTTCTTTGCCAGGGAAGCGCTCTTTTCCTTTTCCCTGGTGACGAGTATCTGTATCCTGGAGCGACCAGTAACGTTACTCCTCCCCGTGGTTCTCTGTACGGTACACTTCTTCGAGAATTTCTTTCCCTCCCCTGGAAAGAATATCTTCCGCAAGATTCCTTCCCAGCTCTTCCGCATCCCCGGCAGACCCGACCATGATTCCTTTCACGATTTGTTTTCCATCCGTGCTTCCCACAAGGCCCCTGAGAGTCAGGCTGTCGCCTTCCAACACTCCGTGAGCAGCGATGGGAACCTGGCACCCCCCCTCTAGACGTTCAAGAAAGGACCTTTCACCTGCTACCGAGCGAGCTGTGACTTCGTGATTGAGAAAAGAAATGGCATCTCCCGTTTCCCCGTCTTCCGCGCGC
Organism: uncultured bacterium; assembly: GCA_964587345.1. Classification (GTDB taxonomy): domain Bacteria; phylum Desulfobacterota; class Deferrimicrobia; order J040; family J040; genus CAZPLX01. Next base: position 378 of record CAZPLX010000071.1, on the reverse strand, counting down.
ACTTCCAGGCCAAGGGCACCCTGGCCGATGGCGGGAAGCATCTCGGAAGTATCGATAAACTCCGTCACATGTTCATCCCATTTCAGCCTCTTAAGTCCGGCAGCTGCGAGGATGATCGCATCATACTGCCCCTCCTTCACCTTTCTGAGCCTCGTATCCAGGTTCCCCCTCAGCGTTTCCACCTTGAAGCCCGGATACCTATGTAAAAGTTGTGTTTGCCTCCTCAAACTGCTCGTTCCGATGAGGGAGCCTACAGGGAGTTCCTCAAGCCTCTTTCCCGAAGGGCAGATGAGAGCATCCCGCGGATCCTCTCTCTTTGTAGTGACGAGAATTTCCAGTCCCTCCGGAATAAGTGTAGGCACATCCTTCATGCTATGT
>CAZPLX010000070.1:0-7577 GCA_964587345.1 uncultured bacterium | reverse complement strand
GTTTCCGTCGATAAGAGCTCTCACCTTATCCCTCCTCGTAATCCAGAGCGCCACGGGGGCATTCAGTCCAGCAAATGCCGCACCCCTTGCAGTGTTCGTCGTCGATGAAGTATCCCTTCTCCCCCAGCCTAACCGCTCCGTCTGGGCAGAAAATCCTGCAGTTGTCACATCCGTTGCAGGAGCCGCAGGAAAGGCACCTGTCCGCCTCCCGAACTGTTTCGGTGAGGGAGGGAGTCATCACGACTTCTTCGAAGGTGATGATTCTCTCTTCAGAGGAGAGCACTGATTCCCTCATCCTGTCTGCCCTATGTACATAATCCCGGTTGATTTTCTCGACTCCTGCGAGTTCCAGGGGTCCTGCCTCTCCCGGAACGGATAGAGAGGAGAGACCGACATTATCAAGAATTTTCAAAGCGGCCTTCCTGCCGCTTCCGAGGGCAGAGGTTACGGTTCTTTCAGAGTTCCTCGCCCCATCTCCGGCGAATAGGATGTTTCCCATCTCTTCAAACTGTTCCTCTCGAAGGGAGGGGTTTCCTCCTGTGGCGATTATAAGAATATCGCTTGGGATTTCAAATCCTGTTCCTTCAAGGCTTACACACCTGCCTCTCGATCTTCCTCTTTGCTCCTCTATGATTTTCGTCCTCACCATTTTCACTGATTTCAGGGTATCGCCATCGAAGAAGGGAGAAACGAGGGTGCTGAGAAAATGGAAATGGACTCCTTCCTCGTATGCCCTGTCTATTTCTTCACGGTAAGCCGGCATGTGCCTCTCTTCACGCCGGTAGTAGAGATCCACCTTTCCTCCGAGGCGCAGAGCCGTCCTTGCACAGTCGATGGCGCTGTTTCCTCCCCCGACCACTACTACACTCTTGTTTTTAATCGACATTGGAGATTTCTTGATCTTTTCAAGGAAGGGAATTGCGTCCCACACTGCCGAAGTTTCTTTCTTCCCTCCAAAAGGGTGAAGGATATGCCACGCTCCCGTAGCCACCAGGAGTACGTCGAAATTACGGGCTGCATCGTCAATGTCTCTCCTCGAGAACTCCTTCGAGATGAAGCGTATGCCTGTTTTCATGAGCCGCCCTATTTCTCGCTCCACTACTCTGTAAGGAAGACGATATTCAGGGATCACATGCTGGAGCATACCCCCGGGGGATGAGTGGGTGTCGTAAAGGGTGACTTCGGCTCCTCCCCTCCGCATATGGTAAGCGAAGGAGAGTCCTGCAGGTCCTCCTCCGATAACCCCTGCGCGGAAGGAATTGGTTTTTGTTGTGCCCTCCAGTTCGAAATTTCGCTCGATGGCGATGTCGCCTATAGTCCGTTCTATGGAGTGAACCGCTATGGCCCCGTCGAAATGTTCCCGGTTGCATTCTCCTTCGCAACTTTTAAAGCAGATGCGTCCCATCGTGGAGGGGAGGGGATGGGCTTTCGCGATTTCGATAAAAGCCTCTCTTTCCTCGCCTTTTGAAAAGTGGCGGATGAAACGTTCCGGTTTGAGCCCTGCCGGACAATCCCTGCTGCAGGGAGACGCAAGTTCCCTGTAACGGGGTTTCAGAATTCTCCAGGACGCGGTCTGGTTGTTTTCCGTGTCCCCTCTCGTCAACGGAGGGAAGAGGCTTGGCAGTTTTGCCTTTATGCCCATTCAAACCTCCTTGTTTCCTGGAATGCGGCAGCTGCTCCCGCTACATCCCTTTCATGTTTCCTCCCGAGTACCTGCGTGATCGATTCTGACAATTCCTCAACGGAAAGATACCCTGTGGCTTTCGCGAAGGCACCGATCATCACTGTGTTCACGATGGGGGACGTAGGGTTCCCCAGAGAGTAGTGCCTGGCGATCCCGGTCCCGTCCACACCGAAGGTTTTTCCATTACGGAACGGTTCCGGCAACGATATCTGGTCACCGGGAAGATTAAAAACCGAAATACACCCATCCTTGAACCCCCTGCACGTTTCTTCAGAGGAGATGAGTGACGGATCCAGGATTAAAAGAACATCGGGATGGGTGATGATGCACCTTTGAAGGATTTGGGAGTCATTTACACGGGTGTACGCGTATACAGGGGCCCCCCTGCGCTCCACGCCGAAGAAGGGAAATGCCTGAACCTCTTTCCCCTTGAGGAAAAAAGCTCTTGCAATGATCTTTGAAGCCAGAACAGCCCCCTGGCCTCCACGCCCGTGAATCCGAATTTCTATCACCAGACACCCCTTCCCCCATGTTTATTTTCCCTCGAAAGGGGGAAAATAGAAACAGGAATCTTTCGCGGATGTTTCGGGGAGCTTGATTTCTGGAGGGTGATCTTAATTGTGGGAGAGTACTCCAGGATGTACAATGTACTGGAAACGAACTGGAAATACGCGGGATAAACTCTTCGAGAGTGGGAGTAAGTGTCGATGAAAGTACTCATCGCGGGGGCGGGGAAAAAAGCCCGGGAGATCCTGGAAAGGCTCGGCGAATCGTGGGAGGTGACCCTTGTCGACCTCTACGAGGAGCGGATGGATCACCTCCGCAAAACCTTTCACCAGGTGGTGCGTACCTCAAAGGGAGACGCGTCGAGCGCCGTAACCCTCAAAGGAGCGGGAATCGGAGAGAATGACTTCGTGGTGGCTGTGACGAACAGGGATGAGATCAATCTTGAAGTGTGCAAGCTTGCGAAAGAGTGGGGGATCAAAAACGTCATCTCCCTGGCAAATGACAGCCGCAGCCTTAAGAAGTTTGAAAAGGGGAGCATCCGTGCAACGTGCAGCAGCCTGCTGGTGGCGAGAGAGGTACAGATGTACCTGGAACACCCCCATCTGAGTGTGACGACCATAGCGGATGGCAGGGGGGAGATCATGGAGATAGAGGTTACCCGGAACTCTCCCGTGGTGGGGAAAAAAGTGGGGGAAATCGGGACAAAAAACTGGATGGTTGCTGCCCTCTACCGTGAGGGAGAAGAGCTGATCATTCATCACGATCATGGGACTCCCATCAGGGAAGGCGACCGCGTCACTGTGGTGGGCCGTGAAGACCTCTACCACGCCATCTATCATCTCTTCAAGCTCGACCTTCCCTCTTTTCCTATGAGATATGGGCAGAACGTGATCTCCTACGTGGATGACAAAAAAACTATGGACGTGATCCTCCCTGAAGCGCGGTACCTTGTCAAGAACACGATGGCCCAGAAAATCTGTATTTTAGCCAGCAAGGAGATGAAGGAGAAGGCCTTTGAAATTATCGAGGAGTCAGAGGAAAATATTGAAGTGGAAATCCGCACGCTGGAGAAAAATGGGGAAGACGCGGTTATTTCTGCGAGCACAGAGGAGAGTGTGGGATGCGTCTTGATTCCACCTGTGACAACGGGATTTATCGGGAAGATCTTCGGACAGGAACGGATCATACCGATGGCCGCCCGGCTTGGAGCGCCCCTTCTCATCGCGAAAGGGTCGGCTCCCTACAGCAGAATTCTCGTTCCCTATGATGGTTCAAAGATGTCTTCACTTGCACTGGAAGTTGCCAACGATATTTCCCGTCAGGTAAAGGGAACCATATCGGTTGTTGTTGTTGCGGAACCAGCCTTTATAAGCGGGAAGGAATCGACCGGCTGGCTGGAAGAGACCATGAACCATGCCCGGGAGATTGCCCAAATCTACAGGATACCAATCAATCTCGTGGGGCTCGAGGGGAATGTTGTGAAGGAAATGGAGAGGTTGGGGGGCGAGCACGACCTGATGGTCCTTGGGGTATCCGGTGAGGCTGTGCCCTTATTAAAACCGAAGGTCAACGAGTTGATAGCCGCAAGGTGTCCCTGTTCCGTCCTTGCTGTGGCTTTGTAATAGGCGTGTTTCCAGAGTGAAGTTTCGAAAATAAGGATTGTTCCGGGAGAAGATGCATTTCGATCAGGCCATATCTCTTATGATCATCGCAACGGCTGCTCTTGTCCTTCCGAACCTTGCCGAGAGGGTACGAATACCACCTATCGTCGCTGAGATCATCTTCGGCATTTTCGTGGGGAAAAGCTTTCTGAATATCCCCTTTTCTAACAACTGGGTGCTCATTCTGTCAGAGTTGGGCTTTCTCATGCTCATGTTTCTCGCGGGAACAGAGGTGGATTTTTCCATGCTGGCGAAGCGAAAGGGGGATGATTTCTTCCTCTTCGGAGGAATGTTGCTGATCACTTTTCTTCTCTCCTACGGACTTTCCACCCTTCTCGGCCATGGCTTCTTCTTAGCCCTCATTCTCTCCACCACATCCATCGGACTGGTTCTCCCTGTTCTTCGGGAAACGGGTCTCGGAAAAAGTTATTATGGTCAGAGCCTCCTTCTGTCAGCGGTGCTCGCCGATTTTTTTACCTTTTTCGGGATTACCTTCTACGTTCTCTACGTAAAATTCGGCTTTACCTGGAGATTTATCGCTCCTCTCCCCATATTTATTCTCTTCGGCATTCTTATGTGGGGCACGAGGCTATGGGCATGGTGGAACCCGGAGAGGGCGAACAGCTTGCTGGGGCATTCTGGGCAAAGCGAGCTAGGAGTACGATTTGCCATTGCCCTCCTCTTCATATTCGTTGCGTTGTCGGAAATTGCGGGAATCGAGCCGGTACTCGGAGCCTTCATGGGGGGGAGCCTTCTCTCCTTCGCTTTTCGGGAGAAGGCGGTACTTGAGGACAAACTCGAGTCGATCGCGTACGGTTTTCTCATCCCCTTTTTCTTCATACGGGTGGGGACCGAGTTTGACCTGAAGTCGGTATTTCACACCCATGCGCTCATTTTCGTGGGAAAGCTGATCGTGGTTGCCTTCGCGGTGAAAATGATACCCAGTCTTCTTTTTGGCCTGAAAAAAGTTCCCTTGAAGTTTTCTCTCGCAGCGGGGATACTGCTTTCTTCCCGGTTGAGTCTTGTCGTAGCCGCTGCGGCGATAGGGCTAAGGGAAGGGTTTATCGGACAGGCCCTGCGGGATGGGATCATATTGCTCGCACTTGTCACTTCGATTGCCGGCCCCACCCTTTTCAGGCACTTCGTGGCCCGGGAAGTACTCTGAAAGGATTATAAGGGATAGTGTGTCACTCATGGAACATAACATCTTCTCACTGATTTTCTGGAGGTGGGAGGAAATCAGATATGAATAAAAATTTCGAGATGATCGAAAGAGCTGTCCGCTACGTCGAAAAAAGAGGGAGGAACATGCCTGGAGAGGGGGAACTGGCGGCCCATCTCAATATCACTTCATCTGCTCTTAACGCCCTCTTCAAACTTTTCGCAGGTATAGACGAGGGTGAGTTTATCCAGTTTCTCTCGTCGAAATATGCCCGGAGACTCCTCGAAGAGAAGACTTCTTTTTCCCCGGGAAGACACGAGGACCCTTCCAATTGCGGAAAAACAGGAGATCAGGCCACTCCTCTGGTGGGTGCTCTCGTTTTAAAACCGGGAGCGGCGTTAAGGGGGATCGAGATAATTTACGGGTTTCATGAAAGCCCCTTCGGTGAATGCGTCCTCTCGTTATCGAAAAAGAGAGTGTGTGGCCTTCAGTTCATCTCTTCAAAAGGAAGGGAGAGCACTCTGGGGGAGATTAAAAAGTTCTGGAAGGGTGGACGGGTTGAAGAAAACTGGAAGGTCACAGGCCAGTTCATGGAGCGTATTTTCCCTCCTCCAGGGAAAAGGGATAGGGTGCCCCTTTTTCTCAAGGGAACACAATTTCAGATAAAGGTGTGGATGGCTCTTCTTCGAATTCCTTTTGGAGGAGCAACCTCCTACAGTGCTCTCGCGAGAGAGATCGGAATGGAAGGCGCAGATCGGGCAGTGGGAAATGCCGTTGGGGCAAATCCTCTGGCGTATATAATCCCTTGCCATCGAGTCATACGGAAGAACGGATCTTTCGGAAACTACCGTTCCGGTTCAGCGAGGAAGATTGCGATGATCGGGTGGGAGGCGGCGAAAAGGAAAGAGTGGAATGATAATGAAATATTTGGTTGACAGGGAACAAAGAAGGGTACTATAGTGTCGAAGTTGGTTAGAGAAAGTGGAGATATAGTCCTGCCCGACAGGTTCCTTGTTCCAAATCTTTCGTAGACCAATCAGAACATGAGGAAACACAAAGGTTATAGAAGCAGAATGGGTGAAATGATGAAAGAATATTCCTTTATCCTTTTGTTCTTTAAAAAAGGATATGAGGTGTGTGATCTATCTGTCCGTATAAATTCACTATACCGTGCGGGCGGAGTGTACTAAAAGGAGGTACGTTATTATGTTGGAAGGTAAAGTAAAGTGGTTCAATGATTCCAAAGGATACGGATTCATTGAGCAGGAAGACGGGCCGGATGTATTTGTGCATTTTTCTTCTCTCCAGATGGAAGGGTTTAAAACCCTGAACGAAGGAGATGGGGTCACTTTTGAAGTGACCGATGGCCCGAAAGGCCCTCAGGCAACCAACGTTTCCAGGATTGCATAAAGGATCATTCAATCATGGACGGAAAACCCCGGCACGAGCCGGGGTTTTTTTTTGTTTCCTTGAAATAGTCTTCTTCATCTGTTGTTTTTATCCAAACGAGATCTGATTGCGTCGCCCAGGAGAGTAAAAAACTCTTTGATCGAATCGGGTGTGTTCTCCGGGACGAGAGATGGGATAAAAAATATCGTGTCTTCAACGATGAATCCCGTCACCTTGTCGTGAACCTTCGAGACAACCTCGAGTGAGGGGGGAAGGTCCTGAAAGGTGAAATGGCTCCATGCGGCCCCATAACGGGAGAGGAATTCAGTGAAATCTCCAGGGATTGTGGACAGGGAAGACTGCTGGGTGTCAAAATTCTTTCGATTCACATGATAATGGTTCAGCAATACCTTAACCAGGTCGGTATCCCCATAATCTATTTTCACAGTCATGATCGATTGATTTTCTCGTTCAATAAAGGGGACGATCAAGAGAGAACATATAAACCCATCTTTTTCGGCAAGATATGCAGTTTCGATCTTTCGTTTCCGTAACTCGTTTTTAAAGCAGTGGTGGTGCAACGCAGGTTCCAGAAATCTGGTCAGGATATCAAACCTTTCGAAGATTCCCTGGAATAGGATGACTCCATCATAATCGGTGAAGGGAGAATCTGCATCGAAAGACTTGAATTCGAGCTGATAGTCTTCTGTATCCACTTCCCTGTCTGGTAAGGTCAGACCAGTCTTCTCTATTCCGTAGACTAAAATTCTCCTTTTTCCCTGTCTCATCATTTTCTCCATCATTTATTCGATAGATCTCATCGGAGATTATAGTGGAAAAAAATTATTTTTCAAAACCTCTTATAATTTTTTGGCCATATTTTTTAAACAGAAGAGGGTGCAGGATACACGGAAACCACCCATATGAATGAAATGGGGGACACCGGAAAATGGAGATATAATTTCCTCTCCACTAAAATTAGGGAAAACATTTACCTATATAGGAAAGATATTACCTATATTTTCTCATACTTTTCCCAGCCTTGAGGAGGATATTTCATAACGTAGTGAAAAAGCGGGATATATCTGATTGGTACAGAACTTGCCGGTAATCCTTAAAAGAGAAGACGATCTTTGTGAAGGAGGGCGGAGGATTCCATATGAGATGGAGGTCG
>CAZPLX010000069.1:0-7579 GCA_964587345.1 uncultured bacterium | reverse complement strand
TCTCCTATCTCACAACGACATCTATCTCTCACAATCACCCAAATCACCCGCCACCCCCACAAAAAACCACGACCCGACCCTCCACAGCCCCCTCACTCGCAGAGCTGATTGTATAAAGCCCTCCGTAAAAACTTTCGACCCCTTTGAGATCGACCCCATCCCGGGCCATCTGAAGCACTACCCCTCCCCCGAAGCAGTATCCGATTGCGCCGATTTTTTTCGGATCGGTAAAGCTGAAATTCTGAATAAGGGTCATGGCGGCTTTGAATCGGCCACGCATGAGTTTCATGTTTTCCTTGATCTCCCGGGAAAATTTACCCGCATCTTTCGGATGGTGTGCCTCTTTTCCTTCTCCATACATGTCGACTGCGAGGGCTGTATACCCAAGTTTTGCGAGCATCCGGGCCCTTCGCCTGGCGTACTCGTTGTGGCCCCACCACTCATGGACCACCAGGATCCCCGGTCTTTTCCCTGACAAAGCGTCGTCGTAAGCGATGTATCCTTTGAGCAGAGTATTGCCCTCCCTGTATGCAACTGTTTTTCCCTGCACCACCCCGAAAGCGGGAGATATGGTAGCGAAGAAAAAAATGAGTGCCGCAACTATTCGCATGGGTCCCTCCTTATTTATAAGAATATGATCATAAGATTTTTTTCCGTGAAAAAGGGTTCATTCAGAAGAGGGGTTCCTATTAATGAGTGCTCCATGTCTTCCTGCGAATTTCTCTTGTTCTATCAAAAAGGGTCATCTGACTGCTATTTATTTTTATGAGACAGGGTATAATCCCTAAAGGACACTAAATGAAAGGAGGAAATAAGATGGTAAAGAGAGGAGTGTTCGCAGTAACGATGATAGGGGTATTCCTCTTGGGCACATACGCCTTCGCAGGGATGAATATGCATGAAGGATTGTGGGAAGTTACCTCAAAGATGGAGATGCCGGGGATGAGCATGCAGATGCCCGCGAGGACACACACTCAATGCATCACGAAAGAGAAGATGGTCCCGAAGGGACAGAAAAACGATGAGGATTGTAAGATTACGGATACAAAAATCAAGGGCGATACCGTGAACTGGACGATCACGTGTAGCGGCAAACATCCGATGACGGCTGTGGGAAAGATCACATACCATGGCGATTCCTTCGAGGGTACCATGCGCATGAAATCCCATGGACATGATGAAGGAAAAATGAACATGATAACCCATGTCAAGGGGAAACGGGTCGGAGAGTGCCCGAAGTAGGACAGAGGTAATTCCTGTTTCCTCTTAGGTGTGGTTTCTGAGCTTCAGTTTAATGGGGTGGGGGTTCAGGTAGTACTGGGAGGCCAGGTACTCCTGGCCATACTTTCTCACGTAGTGGTTCGCAAGTGTTATGGGGACGATGAGAGGGATGTATCCCTTTCTATAGTGGCTTATAACCTCTGCCATCTCCCGCTTCTCATCTGCAGAAAGGTGCTTTCTGAAATATCCCTGAATGTGCTGCAGGACGTTCGTGTTCTTCGCAAGACTGCTTTTCCGCGTGAGGGCTTCTAAGAGAAGTTCCTGGTAACTGTGAAAGAGTTCCCTCGGAGGGTAGTGCTTTGCCTCAGCCACGAGTCGCCCCATCCGGCGGTAGTGATCGGGGCTGTGGGAGAGAATAAGGAGCTTGTGCCTCGTGTGGAAGGCAACAAGGTTTCCCCTCCTCTTTCCTCTTTTCACGCAGTCCCGAAAACGAATGATTGTGAAGATCCTTTCGATGAAGTTCTCCCGGATTCCCGGATCGGAGAGCCTTCCCTCATCTTCAGCGGGGATGAGGGGAAAACGCTCCATGAATATGCGGGCGAAGATTCCCCTTCCCTGGCTTCGCACTATCCCGTCATCGCCAAAGACGCTGATCTGCCGCATGCCGCTGCTTGGAGACTTCGTCTTGAAGATAAAACCCCGAAGATCCTCTTTCGAAAGCTCTTCTACCCTCGTAAAAGCCCACTTCTCCATCCTCTCCGTGTGGTCCACCCCCGTGCGCGTCGCCACGAGGCGGGGAGAGCGGAGGTTTCCCGAAAGATGCATCGACTCTCTCGGCGTGGGGAGTCCGCACTCCACCTCGGGGCAGACGGGAAGATACTCGAAATAGCTTCCCAGGGTATCCCTGATGAAACGATCCAGCATGTGTTGCCCGTCGTAGCGCACCTTTTCTCCCAGAAGACAGCTGCTCACTCCGACTTTTATCTTTCCTTCTCCATCCATCCTAAAGGTACTCCAAAGTCTTGGGGTCAGTTCCCATTTTCTCACATTTATTATCATTAAGTGTGCCCGGACATGAGCATAGAAGAGGTGATCCGCCCAGTTCTTTTTTTTGTATCTTATCCATAACGCATTTCATCTAAAACATATCAGTAATATTGCCAAAGAGGGGGGGCTTAATGTCACGTAAAATATTTTTAATCGCCATACTTTTTACTCTGGGACTTATCCTCCATGCACCCCGGTCCGATGGGGGGCTTAAAGATTTCTTCAAATCTCTCGGAGGGGAGGAAAAGGCCTCTGAACCATCAGAGGGAAGGGTCATCAAGGGACTGAAAGAGGCCCTCGAGATAGGGACAAAAAAGGCGGTAGCCTCTGTGTCACAAAGGGATGGCTATTTCAAAAACTCCAAAATTAAGATTCCCCTCCCGGGAAAGGTTGCAAAAGCGGGAAAGCTCCTGAGGAAGGTCGGATATGGTGACAGGGTGGATGAGTTTGAAGAGAGCATGAACAGGGCAGCAGAAAAAGCGGCCCCCCAGGCGAGGGCCCTCTTTGTGGATGCGGTGAAGGATATGGATATTTCCGATGCGAAGAAGATCCTCGGGGGCAGGGACAACGAAGCCACTCTCTACTTCAAGGACAAAACCTACGGGAAACTCCATGAGATATTCACACCCATCATCCACGAGTCTCTTTCCAAAGTCGGCGCGACGGAGAAATATCAGGCCCTCGACGCGAAAGTCCGCACCATCCCCTTTGGCGATTCGATTTCCGTCGACCTTGACAGTTATGTGACGGACCGTGCTCTTAACGGCCTCTTCTTCATGGTTGCTGAAGAGGAGAGAAAAATCCGAAAAGATCCCGCTGCCAGGGTAACTGACCTCTTAAGGGATGTGTTCAAATAAAAGGTATATATCGTGGCCAGAGAGACTCATTTTTAGTGTTGCTCTCTCCAACCGGCTATTAGGCGGGAATATTCATTCAGAAGTGGGTCCACTCCTTTCTCACTATCCGATTCTGCAAACACTTTGAAATATGCCTCATCCTGGCTGGGGATAACAAGAACCCAATCCCCATTTTCCTTATATATTTTCACTCCATCGATAAGATCGGCGTCCTTGCCTTTTGAGAATTCAACAAGTTTTCTCATGATCATTCCTTTGTTTTCCCAGGGCACAGGAACATGTATGCTTTTCAGATGAGTGGCAGGGAGCTCTTTTACCACATCAGAAATTTTTATCTTTTCCTTTGAAAGATATTCAAGGAGCTTTGCCATGCTGAACATTCCATCAAAAGCCGGGAGAAATGAAGGGAATATGTAGCCCCCGTTATTATCAGCGATCAGAACGAGGTCATCCTGCCTCGCAATATCCATCAGAAAACGTGGCAACACCCCCGTTCGCGTGACGTTAACGTGAAATTTCGAAGCCACAGATTCAACGTTTCTTGTCACCGTGACCGGTACGGCAATAGAAGAGCCAGGATTTTCCAAAGAGGCAAGATAGACGTAAACGAGAAGGGATGTCATCTTATCTAAAATTTCGCCTTTCTCGTCGCATAAGAAAACTTTCTCACCTCCGGAGTCAAAACGGATACCCATCTCAGCCCGGATGGACCTGACTATTTTTCCCAGGTTTTTCAGGCCCCTATCGAACTCCTCCTTTGTCTGCGTTAACTTCTTGCTGTCGAGAATCGCATTTAGGGCAACGGTTTCAACACCTACCTGGCCGAGTATTCGCGAAAAAATGAGAGAAGAAGAGCCGTAAGAGTAATCGATCACCACTAAGGGCGACATTTTCCTTATCGATTCCAGGTCTAAGGACTTTAAAAAACCATCCATGTAATAATCGAATGAACCCGCGGGAAAAGATATTTCTCCTGTTTTTTCAAAGTCCGCCCGGGGAAAATCCTCTCCGAAAAAGAGTTTTTCTATGTTTCGCTCGGCGGCCATCTTCAGGTCGAGCCCCCTGTCGTCGAAAAATTTTATATCGATCAGCGTTGGATTAAAGGGAGAACGCCTGGTGTGTATCCCCCCGAATTCCTCCCGATTGTTTCTGGTGATATATCTCACCACCGGGAGAGGTGTGACACCGTAGTCGTGTATGTTGCACCCCACGGAAAGGGCACCGGTCATAATGGCCCGGTTAATCATCCTCGAGACCTTGTGAGAGTCCCTGCTCGTGGATATTGCCACCTTCTTCCCGAAGGAAGCGGCAAAAGCCGCTCCAATTTTCGCCGCAAATTCGGGGGAAATCTCAAAATTGGCGACACCATATATGCCAAAAGCACCGAAGATCGATCTCGTCCACTTTTCTCCCCAGATCAGGCTTGCAGATACTACAGATCCATCTTCAACTTTTTTCCCCGGATATATCTTTATTTTTTCCCGGACCAGGACATTTCTTCCTATTTTACAGCCGTTTGATATGACCGCCCGGTCGCAGATCATGGACCCGGTCCCCACAGACACCTCTGATCCTACGATAGCTCCGTTAATCTTCACCCCCTTTTGAAGGGCTACCCCCTCCCACAGGACGGAAGAATCTATCACCGAACCATCTTCAACCCTGCATCTATCTCCTAAAACAGAATTATGGAGAGTCACATTCTGTCCAATAGATACATCCTTTCCGATTATTGAGTTCTCTATGGTCGCCGTAAAATCGATCCTCGTGCCCTTTCCCGCATATACCCCTTCCCGGAGTTCCTTCCCGGGGAACTTGATTGCCACCTTTCCTTCGAAAATATCCCTGTGAACGTTCATATATTCATCAAGAGTTCCCACGTCTTTCCAGTAGCCTTGGGAGACAAATCCGTAAAGAGGCAGCCCTCTGGATAAAATATCGGGAAAAAGATCTTTGCTGAAATCGAAGGCTTTACCGGGAGGGATGTGATCGAGGATTTCTCTGTTGAGAATGTAAATTCCGATGTTTATCGTGTCGCTGAATACCTCTCCCCACGAAGGTTTTTCAAGAAATTTACTGATCCTGCCCGATTCATCCGTTATGACAATGCCGTATTGGAGGGGGTTTTCCTCTCGTGAAAGAACAATTGTGGCGAGAGCCCTCTTTTCTTCATGGTAAGTGACAGCTTCGGCAATATTTATATCGGTGACTATGTCTGCGCTTATGACAATAAAATCTTCCTCTTCTGCAAGGTAGTCTGATGCGCATTTTACGGCACCCGCAGTCCCGAAATCCCCGTCGGGTATTATGTAGCGAATGGATACCCCAAAATCCGAACCATCTCCGAAATAATCAGAAATTTTCTCCGGCTGAAAATAGAGCATAACTATAAGGTCGGTTATCCCCCCCTTTTTCAGCACCTGTATCACATGCTCCATCATTGTAAGATTGGCAACACGGGCCATAGGCTTTGGAAGATGTTCCGTCAATGGGCGCAATCTAGTACCGAAGCCACCGGCCATTACGACAGCCTTCATCTTCTCCACCTACTCGTAATGTTTCTGAAACACCATTTTATTTATATCATGTTGACATTGCGAAGAGGAATAAGAAGTGGTTTTGAATCCGGGACTCGAAATATTTCAGGAGTTATTGACTTGCAATCTCTTCATAGGGTAGTATGCTCAAAATCGTGTGTCCGCCATCCTGTTAAGGTGTGGGGATTTGAATCCGATAGATAAGGAGAGATGAAGAGGATCAGATGAATTCCGATTTACTGTCAGTCAGGCGTTATCGATGAGGATTATTTCAAAACCCCTTTGCCTTTGTGCAGCCATGATTTTTTCATTGGGGATCGTGTGTGGAGGCTGCAGCCAGACAAAATCCCGGGTAGGGGACAATCCATATAGTGTGAAATCGGGGCATGCATCCCTGGGAGATGATTCGATTCAATCAAATTCAGATTTTGATGAATCTCCGACAACAGCTGCAAAAGAGAAGGGTGCCAGTCCCGCACAGAACCAAGAAGAGGTGGGGAAAAAGAGTGCGGGAGCAGAATCATCGACTGAAGGGGGGAGTGGGGAGAGCCCTCAAAGCCTTATGGACAATGCCCTTGATTTCTACGAGGCCTCCCAGGAGTACTGGAACAAGGGAAGTATGGATAAGGCAATGGAGGCTCTGGACCAGGCCTATGACCTGATTTTCAAAGTCGAAGCCGACGATAATCCTGAACTTGTTCAGCAGAAAGATGACCTGAGGTACATGCTCTCCAAGAGAATACTGGAGATCTACGCGTCCCGCTATACGGCGGTGAGCGGAAATCATAAAGCCATTCCCCTCACCATGAACAGCCACGTGAAAAGGGAGATAAAACTTCTCCTCGGCCGTGAGAGGCGATTTCTCATGGATTCCTATAAACGATCGGGGAGATACCGGGGCATGATGGTTGCGGCCTTAAAAGAGGCCGGATTGCCGGAGGATCTTTCATGGCTTCCCCTTATCGAAAGCGGATTCAAGGTAAATGCCTTTTCCCGGGCAAGGGCCCTCGGGCTCTGGCAGTTTATCCCCTCCACGGGATACAAGTTCGGCCTTTCAAGGGACACCTGGATCGACGAGAGGCTCGATCCGGAGAAGGCGACGAAAGCTGCTATTTCGTACCTGAGGGAATTACACAAGATATTCGGAGACTGGACGACTGTCCTGGCCGCATACAATGTGGGAGAGGGAACGGTCCTGAGGGTTATTCGGGGCCAGAGGATTAACTATCTTGACAATTTCTGGGATCTTTACGAGAGGCTTCCTACCGAAACGGCCCGATATGTGCCGAAATTTCTTGCCCTCCTCCATATCCTGAAGGAGCCGGGCAAATATGGGATTACCCTCCCCGATCCGGACAGCCCCGCGCCATATGAGACGGTCACGGTGAGCAAACCGGTCCGTCTGAAAGATGTGGCGAAGACTCTTGGGATGACCTATAAAGAACTCCGTGTATTAAACCCAGAACTGAGGCGCCAGGCAACACCTGGCAGAGATTATACGCTGAGGGTCCCCCCGGGGGATGGGCAGGTCGTGCTGGCGAAGATCGATTCTATTCCGAAGTGGTCTCCACCTAGGCGTGCCTACACGTTCCACCGTGTGAAAAGGGGGCAAACACTTTCCTACCTTGCCGTGAAATACCGCACAACCATTTCAGCCATCGCACGGACCAACCGTATTTCGAGGAGGAGTCTCATCCGCGTGGGCCAGAAACTGAAGATACCCCTGGGAAGGTGGGCATCAAGAGGGTATTCGTCATATGTTGCTTCCCTTCCAGGGGGGAAATACCGGGTCAGAAGAGGGGACTCTCTCTGGCTGATCGCTCAGAGGTTCCATACCCATGTGCGAAGCCTTAAGCGGTGGAATCATTTACGATCCACTACTCGTCGGGTGGGACAGGCTCTTAAGATAACCGGGCG
>CAZPLX010000068.1:0-7583 GCA_964587345.1 uncultured bacterium | reverse complement strand
GACTTTTCTCAGCGCACTCGCTCCGGGGGAAGATGCTCTGCTCATATCTTTTCTTCCCAGATCGACGAGCATCAGGTGTTCCGCAAGTTCCTTCGGGTCCGACAGAAGCTCCCTTCGCAACTTTTCATCCTCCAACTCTGTCTTTCCCCTCGGTCTGGTTCCCGCGATTGGTCTCAGGATGATATCCTTTCCCTTCAATCTTACAAAAACCTCAGGAGATGATCCTGCAACCTTTACTTCCTCCCCCTCTATGTAGAACATATAGGGAGAAGGATTTATCATTCTCAGAGCCCTGTACACATCGAAGGGATCCCCTTCGTAGTAACCCGTGTAGCGGTTGGATATAACAACCTGAATCGCTTCCCCTTCCTGGATATACTTTTTGACTGCTTTAATCCTGTCTGCAAGTTCTTTTTCCGAAAGAGCGGGATTGAGCTTCAAAGGTTTCATCTTCTTCTCCCGCCTCTCACCCCTGCTGACAGATCCTAAAGAAAGGATTCCGATAAGTTCATCGATCTCCCCGACAGCACACTCGTATCTGGATATTGGATCGTCTCCCTCTTTGAGGTAGACATTCTTTGCGATCCTGATTTTTTTCATGAGATTGTCGAAGACAATCACAGTGGAAGGAATCATGAAATAGAGATCGGGGTAGCTATGGTTGAGAAGTGTCTCGTCGGGCAATAACTCTATGTGCCTCACATAGTCATATCCCACATATCCAACAGCGCCACAGGTCATTCCTCCAAGGTCTTCTATGTGATGATAATGAAATTTTCCCATCATCCTGCGAAGGAGCGCGAGGGGATCCTCTCCTTCTGAACGTTCCTCCCCATTACCCACCTTCGCAACGCTCTTCGCTCCTCTCGCGGTAAACGTTGCAATGGGAGAGAATCCAAGAAAGCTGTATCTTCCCCATGTTTCCCCTCCTTCTACGCTTTCGAGGAGAAAAGAGAATCCTCCCATGGCAGATGATATTTTCTTATAGGCCGACACAGGAGTCTCCATGTCGGATGAGATTTCTTTATAAAGAGGGATTAGATTAAACGTCTCTCCCCACGAGACGAATTCTTCCCGCCCGGGGATGATCTTGTTCATTTATCCCTCATGAGAGGAATCGCCTTTCCTCCCGTGATGTGGTGCAACTTGTTCTCATATTTCTTTTTCTCGGAAGCGTAGAAAGGGCCTGCAATTACTTTTCTCAGAAGCTTCCCATCTTTGCCTCTGGCCAGTTCAATTTTAACCGGAATCCTCTGCCGATGAAGTTTTTTTACTAGAGTTGTCGCGTA
This sequence comes from uncultured bacterium, assembly GCA_964587345.1. Classification (GTDB taxonomy): domain Bacteria; phylum Desulfobacterota; class Deferrimicrobia; order J040; family J040; genus CAZPLX01. Next base: position 6,294 of record CAZPLX010000068.1, on the reverse strand, counting down.
GCGCTCAACGGAAAACACACCGACCTGAAAATAGAGCCGTTTATGAATTATCCTCTCTTTCTTCTTTGTAATGTGTGCCGCAGTTGCTTTCTTTCGCTTCTTTGAGGAAGGTGAGGTTACCGCTGTGTGTGAAGGGGGCAGGCTTTTCTTCTTCCTATTCACCCCTGTAGATTTTGTCTTTTCCTTTTGGATGGGAGCAGGTAAAGGCTCCCTCTCGACCTCTGTGGAAAGATGAGATAATCCCTCACCGCTCTTTATTGCCTCTTCGGCCTTTCCGCGCATCTTCCCTATGTCTTCCCTGATTTTTTCCCTCAAAGTCGCTTCTTCTGAGGGTGTACCAGAAACGGCCGCAGCTCCCTTCTTTTCATTCTCCTGGATCACTCTCCCTATCTGAATTCCGATGAGGAAAACGGCAAACATGATAAGGATAAGGCTCACAACGAGAAACTTGTATCCCGCCCCATCTCTTCCTTTTCTTGAAAATTTAAGTATCTTCACATTCTCTCTGGAGAAGAAACCCCTATTAATTCGAGACCCTTGGAGACAACCAGCTTCACAGCCAAGGCAAGAGCGATACGTTTCTCAGTGAGATCCTTCTCATCTGATATAAACCTCTGTCTGTTGTAATACCCGTGAAAGAGCTTTGCAAGCTCAATGAGGTAAAAAGGGATTCTGTGAGGTTCAAAGAATCGTGCTCCGTCAGTCACCACAGCCCGGAATTCGAGGACTTTCCTCATGAGATTGACCTCCTCCTCTCCCTCCAGGGTTCCCACGGAAAGTTCCTCCGGGAGATCAATACCCCTCTCTTCGACTTCTCTCAATATACTACAAATTCGCGCATGGACATATTGGACATAATAGACAGGATTCTCTGAAGATTGTTTTTTCGCGAGGTCAAGATCAAAATCGAGGTGGCTGCTCGCATTTCTCATTAGATAGAAGAATCGAGCCGAGTCCCGACCCACCTCGTCGACCACAGAGCGAAGGGTTTCATATTTCCCTGCCCTGGTGCTCATGGAAATAGCTTTGCCTTCTTTGATGAGATTTACGAATTGAACGAGGAGTATGTGGAGCGACCCATCGTCCAACCCGAGGGCTTTCATGGCACCCTTGATCCGTGATATGTACCCATGGTGATCAGCTCCCCACACATCGAGCAGGATCCCATACCCTCGTTTAATCTTATGAATATGATAGGCAATATCAGAAGTAAAGTAAGTATTCTGACCGTTGGCCCTCACCACGACCCTGTCCTTGTCATCCCCGAATTCCGTACTTTTAAACCAGAGGGCTCCTCCATCTTCGTACACACAGTCTCCCTCTTTCAGTGACGCGATGGAAGAATCAACTTCCCCCTCTCTGAATAGCAACATCTCGCTGAACCAGTTGTCAAAAGAAACATTGAAATCGGATAGGTCTTTTTTGATCTCTTCGAGGATAGCATCCTTCCCTATCTTTAAGAAGTGGCCGCGGGTCTCTTCCGTCCACTCTCTGAAACTCTCCCCCTCCCGCTCAACAACACATTTAGCGATATCCCTCAAATAGTCACCCTTGTAATGATCCTCTGGAAACTCAATCTCCTCACCTAATTCCTGGAGATACCTCAAGTAGAGAGATCTCCCGAGAACAGACATCTGGTTCCCCACATCATTCACATAGTATTCCGTTACTACATCCCTTCCCGTGAAGCGTAAGATCCTCGCAAGTGAATCACCAATGGCAGCACCTCTCCCATGCCCGACGTGGAGGGGGCCTGTAGGATTTGCAGAGACAAATTCGAGGAGGATTGGCGGCCCACCGGGGGAATCAAACTGAAAAAATTTTTTCGACAGAACATCTGTATCGATCAACTTCCTCACCCTTTCATGAGAAATATACATATTGACAAAACCGGGACCTGCAACCTCAACCCGTGCAAAAACCTTTTCACTATCTGACGCTGTAATGGCAGAAGCTATCTTTTCCCCTAGATTCCTCGGAGAGATATTGGCCTGCCGGGCAATAGTCATCGCAATGTTGGTTGAAAAATCACCAAATTCCGGGTTGTGAGGCTTCTCGAGGGGAATCTCACCTTCACCCTCTTTCCCGTATGGGTCAATCACTTTGTGTACAGCATCCCGGATTCTTTCACGTACAAACTCTCTCAAGGAGAACCTCCCCTACCATGAAAGAAAAAAGTGGTTATGAATCAAGTTAATAAATGTATCTTATTAGAATTAATGGATCAAGATAAATTTTAGGTACAGCTGCGGATTTGCTGTTTTCGGGATGGGATTATTCTACCATTCAGACAGTTTCAGCATTTACTGCGATAACTTTTTCTGCCTGGGGCCCTCTTGGAGTATTTTTCATCTCATATTCCACGACCTGCCCCTCTCTGAGAGTCCTGAACCCTTCCATCTGGATCGCCGTGTAGTGGACAAAAATATCCCTTCCTCCGTCATTCTCAATAAACCCGAATCCTTTGGTCTCGTTAAACCATTTAACTCTTCCTACGATTCCCATCATGATCCTCCTGAAAACATTTTTAAAATTACAACTCATTTCCCTTTTACTTGACTACAGTTGATTCAATGGTCCCCGATAGAGGATATCCTCATCTATATATTCAAAAGCAAATTGTGTGCCCTTCATTTCCTCCATTGGTTTATCTCGTAAACTTAAACATATTTGAGGACTTATGCTCTTACGTCCCTCATACATTTCGTGACTTTAACAGAAGCAATGGGTATATAACCAAAATTTATTGGTTATAACGCCAATTTAAAAACCCCCTTTTCAACATGTATACTGTATACATTATACTATTATCAACTGATTGCCCTTCTGTCAATCATTTTTTATGGAGGTCATGTGAGGTGAAATCAGGAGGGGAAAGAGTTCTTCCTCTTGAGAAGCTCATTCACGGGGGTAATCATGTCTCTTCCCCACTCTTTTGAGTGGTAGAGGGCCTGATCAGCCAAACCCATGATATCTTCTTTCTCCAAAGAATCATCAGGGTAAACTGATAATCCCCCACTAAGGGTAACTCTTACCTGTTTCCCTTGAATGTGAAATTCTTTGCTCTTCACAGACAACCTTATCCTGTCTGCAATCTGGAGGGCTTTATCCCTGTTTGTGTCGGGAAGAATAAGGGCAAATTCTTCACCCCCGTAGCGGGCAACTGTATCATACGGTCTTACAATTGAAGAAGTTATCCTGGAAAATACTTGCAGAACATTGTCTCCAAAGGCATGGCCAAAGGAGTCGTTGATCTGTTTAAAATGGTCGATATCGAGCATGAGAAAACTCACCCTTTTCCCCTTCCTCTTAGCTCTGGCAATATCCTCATCGAATTTTTCAAAAAGCTCCCTCCTGTTGCAGAGTCCTGTGAGGGGATCTTTTCTCGCTTCACCCTTCATCGCGTCATAATCGGATGCCCTGGGTATCGCCATGAGGGAGACCTCGATAAAATCATCAACCACATCGAGATCATCAGCTGAAAAAGAATTCTCCTTGGGTATCACTATAATAAGGGATCCGTCGATCTTTTCCCCCTCCCCGATAGATGTGGTAAAAGGAGCTACAAGTACTCTCCCTTTGGGCAACTTCTCCCCTAGTTCTCCTGGGAACGAATAGGCCCTTCCGCCATCTTTGGAGTCCCTGGTTACTACCCTTTTCACTCCCTTTTCAATACACCAGTCAAAGAGTGTGTCACCTCCTTCGAAGAGAGTTCCCTTCTTGATTCCGCCAAATCCTCCCTTCATACCTTCGACAGTTATCACCCTGTATTTTGAATTGGGGGGAATTTTTGCCGCAACGAGCCCTGATCCCGTGCCAAAAAAGGCGATAATTTTTGTAAGGGATGCCTTGAAAATATCTTCAATACCCCTGGAATCAAGGACATCTCTTATAAAATCGCGTAGATGGAAATATCTTCCAAGATCTTTCTCTCTATCCGAAAAAGCATTGAGGAGGGAAAGGATTCTCGAGATAAAATCAGCGGCCATGGCAACTGCCTCCTTCTCTCCTCCCTTCAATGGACCAGGGGAAAACCTTTCGATAAAGAGAACTGCCCCGGGAATTTTCCCCACATAGACGGGGACAGAGTAAATATATTCGGGAATTATTTTCCCTGAAAGAGGGTAAGCGCCATTTTTGATTATTTCCCCTGACGATTCATACTCTTTCCCGAGAAGAAAGGGAATTTTTATGGGGTCCCACCCTCCTGGGATTTCACCCACCGAACCCAATTCGTAATCTTTCTCCGATGAGACAATACCCAGATGCCATGCAATAGCCTGCGAGGAAAGTGGCCTGGCAAGGCACACACGTTCTGCCATTGTCACAGTTCTCACCCTGTAAAGAGATGTCTCTAAGATTTCTCCGGCAAGTGTTTCTATGAGACCCTGAACCCCTCCGGGAGTCTCCCCCCCTCCTTCCTGTGAAAGGGCTCCTGTAACTGCACTGGAAAGGATGGTTCTCGCCGCATCCCGGCTTCCCGTTACCTGTTTGAGTCTCCTGGACCATTTCGATTCCTCAATGGAATGCCTGTAGAGAAGGGCGAGGAAGGTAACCCATACTATCCCCACCGAGAGGAACTCGGTGGTCACTCCTCCGTGCTGCACAACACATTTCTCATAGAGCCCAAGGATTATTACTCCGATGGATGCTGCGAAAAATATCTTCCAATTTCCAATTATGGAGATGAGGGAAAAGATTGCGAGAAAAAGGGGGATCGTTGTGTTTACTCTGTCAAAATAATAGGGAAACGAAAAAAGGACAGTTGTCATAGAAGTAATGAGGAGAACCTTCTCCCAACCCTTCCATAGCCTCTCCTGAAAGAAGATTGCGAAGAGAGTGGCGAAGAAAAGGATGATGAGGCACAGGGTTAGATACCTGATATTGGATGCAGGGATTTGGGGGCGGGAGAAAAAAAGGGATAAACCCGCAAGGGTAAAAAGTTCCGGAAAGGGATAACTGCTCTTATTCATTTCTCAAATGTGTTGGGGCTTACCTATCCACGATACGTTCACGAAATTCCGTGTCCTCATCGGAACCGATCGTTCCCCCCGATTTATCAAGAATGATTATCTTTTCTCGCTCATTCACCATTCCAAGATCTTTCCTTGCGATATCCTCGATATAGTGTAGGTCTTTACTCAATGCGTCTGCCTCCTTCTCCATCTTTCCTAATTCTCCCACCATCCTCTCCTTTTTCGCCTGCAAGAGAAGATGTGTGTTCTTCACGGAAAAGTATTCAAGGAGCCCCATATTTCCGAAGATAATGTCGAAGAGAAGAAATGTTACAGCAATAAGAAACGCCGCCGCAAGGATAATGCTCCTCTTTTCTCCTATGCCCTTTGTGTGCATCATTGTGAGAAAATGTACCACATCACACGTAAAAGATTAAGGAGAAAGGATGTGTTTCGCAAAGGATGCAAAAGTTCTGATCGTACAGGCCTCCCTGAATATCTCTCTGTAGGGCCTGTCCCCCGCAAACACCCCCCAGAGTACCCTTGTGAGCCGTGCGTTTTGATCGCTCACATCGGCCCCCTCTCTTTCTACACAAGATATATACATGTCTGCGAGAACCCCCTTTCTCAATATTTTCTCGTAGATCTGGAAGAGGACCCTGCCCCACCTGTTATCGGAGTGGTAGATTTGGGCACATTTTTTCACATACAGTTCCCTCAATGAATCTGTTCCCTGCCCGTGGTTGTGTACAGTTTCGGCCAGGATCCGCGCAGTCTCATATGCGGAATCAATTCCATTCTTTAAAAATCTGGAAACAAATGCATCCCCTACAACCGCAACAGCATCATTTACCGGATTTTGAGCAAGGCTCACAGGAACCTGAGGATGGCAGTGACAAATGAGGTTGTATTGGGTGGGGAGAAAATTCTTAAGCCTCTCGTTCGTTTCGATCTCCCTTCTCAAGTCACCTATTTTCACATGCTCGCCTATTGCGGTGAGGGTCAGATATTCATCCTTTGGGGTAATTGCGATAAATCGGATTTTCCTGTCAGACCCACTGAAGATATTTATCATATTCCTGAGAGGTTCCTGAAATGTCTCCCCCCTGGCTTGCAATTCAGCCTGGCATGTGTGCCAGGTTTTAGGGGGAACATAGCCGGGAATAAAACTTTTTGCGAGAGGAGAATTCACTCCGAAAGCCCCTACGATAAAATCGAATTCCATAGTACCCATTCCCTCTACAGAGAGGGAGTAAAGTTGTCTGTGTGCGGAGTAAGACTGCTACACTTTCGTGACTCTCTGAGTGATAAAAGCGATTCCTCTTTCAGAGCAACAGGG
>CAZPLX010000067.1:0-7605 GCA_964587345.1 uncultured bacterium | reverse complement strand
ATCGCCTCTCTATATGAGCTCTCCATGTCATCTATCTTTGTCTCTATTGCTGCCCCTGACTCCCCCCTTCCTCTACTCTTTTTTTTTTTAAGGATCCGCCGCCCACCGGAATCTCCCCCCTTCCCCTACCCGCCCCCCTCCGGACCGGTTGCCTTGAGACTCGAATTCGAACCCCACAGGGTTCCAAAAAGACTTAGGGACCACCAGGTGGTGAATCTCCAGATGAACACTGTGGTCGCGGGGACAGTATTCAGGGGAATGTTTGAGGACAGGATTGAGAAGGTGATCAGTGAACTCAGGGACCGGAAAAACATCATTCTCTTCGTGGATGAGGCACACACACTGATCGGTGCAGGATCAGCCATGGGGGTTCCCTCGGATGCAGCGAATATCTTTAAATCTACCCTCGCAAGGGGAGAAGTACAGATAATCGGCGCAACTACGGGAACGGAATACAAAGAGGTGATCCAGGAGGATGAGGCTCTTGCCCGCCGATTCAGGGTCGTCAATATAGACGAGCCTTCCCTCGATGATACCAGGGAGATTCTTTACGGGATCAAGCCCCGCCTCGAGTCGAATTACGGAGTCATAATAGATGACGAAGCGATAGAAATTGCCCTTACCATGTCACACCGGTATGCGAGGTCCCACAGATTGCCCGACAAGGTGATCAACTGGCTGGACACTGCCTCTGTCAAGGTGGAAATTAGAGAGGAAGAAAAGAGGGTTCATTCAGAACATATTATCGACGTGATCGCGAGAGAGACAAAAACCCCTGCGGACATCATTCACAGAGACGTGATCGATCGCTTCTCAGATATTGAAGAAATTCTCTCTTCAAGGGTGGTGGGTCAAGAAGAAGCGATCAATTCTGTTTCCAGGACACTTAGATTAAACAAGGGTCCTCTCAAAGAAAACTTTTTCAAGCCAGATGGTGTCCTTCTCTTCCTCGGCCCTACAGGAGTGGGGAAGACAGAAATGGCAAAGGCTCTCTCTCATTATCTCTTCGGCGATGACCATAAGATGGTTCGCGTGGATATGTCTGAATACCGGGAAGGATCAATTTCCGTGGATAAACTCATCGGCATGCCCCGGGGGATTGTAGGTTCGGAGAGGGGAGGCATCATAACCAACCAGATTATGGACAACCCTTACACCGTGGTTCTTCTCGACGAGATAGAAAAAGCGGGACAGTATGTGCTCAACCTTTTCCTCCAGGTCTTTGACGAGGGATGGCTCACTGACGGTCGGGGGAAAAAGGTCTATTTCAGTGATGCGATCATCATCATGACGAGCAATCTTGGGGCGGGCGAGTATGCGAGACTCACGAAGCCCCTCGGCTTTGCCTCGGACTTGGACGGGTACACCTCTGTGAAGAAAAATGTGATGAATCTCGTGGAAGAGCGCTTTTCCCCAGAGTTCATCAACCGGATTGATGACGTGATTATCTTCAAGCCTCTTTCCTTTGATGAAGTAAAAATAATCACGGCCAACTACCTAGATTCTATCCAGAAAACGATGTTGGAGTCAGGGAAATCCCTCGTTTACACGGAAGAGGCATTGGTCTATCTGGCCTCTGCAGGGTTCAGTCTCAAATACGGGGCGAGGTTTCTCAAAAGACTGGTTGACGAAAAAGTGAAAATTCCCGTGACTCTCCAATGGAAAACTTCAGATACCTTTTACGTTGATGCCAGAGATAATAATCTGCATGTGAATCCAAAGGAGGTAGGGGTGTAATGGGGGATGAAGAGAAAAAGAAATTCCGTGTGGTAGACAGGAGAATAGTAGGGAAGGATAATTCTTCTCATGGTTCCGGGGAGGGTTCTTCGGAGGAAGGAAAAGAGCCTCTCCTGGAAGAGACCTCCTCTCTAAAAGAGGAGCAAGGAGACCGGGAATGTGTGGAAAACTCTCCTGACGTGGGGGGAGAGAAAGATAGTAAGGAACAATTTTCCGGGTCTCACGGTCTGGAAGGTCTCATATTATCCCTCCATGCAGGTGCTCTTGGAGCGCTTGGAGTTATCGGAGAAAAAGAGGGAGAGAAAGGGACACCAAATCTGGAAGGAGCCCGCCAGTTGATCGATACTCTTGAAGTAATCGAAGTGAAAACTCGTGGAAACCTTGAGGGAGAGGAAGAAAAACTGCTCCAGGACTCTCTTTATCAGCTTCGGATGCTCTACATGGAAATTTCTCCCAAGTAACCGAATAATTGTGGAGACTCTACCGTCTACAGAGGAAAAGGGAGGTGCGAATAGAATGAAAAGAGGGAATGGTACGCTGTGTGTCTTCATGGTGAGCCTCATTTTAGGGGTTCTTAGCATGGGAACTATAGGGGTCCAGAGGGGGACCAGCCTTGCAGCTTTTGTCGAGAATAAATCGTCTCACGATAGCCTCAACAGGCCGTCCAATATCCCTGATCTCGTGGAAAAAGTAAAAACCGCAGTGGTCAATGTAAGTACTACGACGATCGTTAAATTTAAACGTCCTTCCTACAGGAGCCCCTTCGGGAGGGATCCTTTCGAGGATTTTTTTAAAGACTTCTTCGGAAAGATGCCCAGAGAGCAGAAACGGAGGTCTCTCGGATCAGGGTTCCTCGTGTCGGCTGACGGCTACATACTCACGAACAACCATGTTGTCCGGAGGGCGGACGAGATCACGGTGAGGCTTGATAACGAAAAAGAGTACAAAGCTGAAGTGGTCGGTACCGATCCGAAGACGGATATTGCACTCATCAAGATCAAAGCAGGAAAAAATCTTCCCTACGTGAAACTCGGAGATTCAGGAAACCTGAAGGTAGGTGAATGGGTGATTGCCATTGGAAACCCATTTGGTCTCTCCCAAACGGTGACAGCGGGTATCGTGAGTGCGAAGGGGAGAGTAATAGGGTCGGGCCCCTATGATGATTTCATTCAGACCGATGCCTCAATTAACCCGGGGAACAGCGGAGGTCCTCTCTTTGATCTCAATGGAGAAGTTGTGGGCATCAATACGGCAATCGTTCAGGGTGGTCAGGGTATCGGTTTTGCGATCCCCGTGAACATAGCAAAGGATGTTTTTTCCCAGCTGAAAGTTAAAGGGAAAGTGGTGCGTGGTTGGCTCGGAGTGTACATCCAGAAGATTACGCCCGACATGGCTGATTCGATGGGCCTCAAAGGCACCAACGGGGTCATCGTAACCCAGGTGATGGACAATTCTCCGGCGATGAAAGGAGGAATCACACAGGGGGATGTTGTGGTCGAATTTGACGGCCATAAAGTGAGGGATGCCCATGAACTTCCCGCCCTTGTTGCGGCGATTCATCCGGGCAAGAAGGTGAAAATTAAGGTGATCAGGGGAAGTAAGGAAAAATATCTCACCGTGAAAATAGGGAAATTGACCGAGGAGATTGCCTCCGGGAAAGAGAGCGGCATTGGGGGAGAACTTGGCATCGCGGTCCAGGACATCAGCGAGGAGGTGGCGCGACATTTAAAAATAGATGACAGGGAAGGGGTTATTGTCACAGGTGTGAGGGCGGGTTCTCCCGCTGATAAAGGGGGAATCAGGGAACAGGATATTATTCGGCAGGTGAACAGAGAGGGGATAAAAGATCTGAAAGAATTTACCCATGCCCTCAAGAAGCTGAAAAAGGAGAAGAGCATCCTCTTCCTCGTTGAGAGAGGGAATATGAGAATGTATGTGGTCCTGAAAAAGAAATAATCTGAGGTGCTGAAAGGATGATCGATTTTCACAGGTTTACCCTTAAGTCGAGAGAAGCGGTAGAGGAAGCGGGGAAACTTTCCGACACCTACGGTCACCAGGCGATTGAGCCTTCTCATCTTCTCTACGCACTTCTTTCGGACAGGGAAAATATCGCGTCAAAGATCGTTCTAAAAATAGGAGTTCCCCTCCCTACTCTTCTGGATGAAATCAAGGGTGAACTGGGGAAGCTCCCGAAAGTTTCCGGAGCATCTCACAAGTATATTTCCCCCTCTCTTGGAAAAATATTTGAACTGGCAAAACGGGAGATGGATGAGATGACCGATGAGTATGTGTCGTGCGAACATCTCCTCCTTTCTGCCACGAACGGAGAGAGCGGAAATATTTCAGCTCTCTTAGCCACACATGGAATCACGAGAGCAAGTGTCCTTGCTGCCATGGCGGATGTGAGGGGAACCACCCGTGTTACCGACGAGTCGCCGGAAGAAAAATATAAACCTCTGGAAAAATACGGAAGGGACCTCACGGATCTCGCGAGAAAGGGGAAACTTGACCCGGTGATCGGTAGGGATGAAGAAATCAAGCGGGTAATCCAGGTTCTCTGCCGGAGAACGAAGAACAACCCTGTCTTAATCGGGGAGGCAGGGGTGGGGAAAACTGCGATTGCAGAGGGGCTGGCAAGGAGAATCGTCGCAGGGGACGTCCCGGAATCGCAGAAACAGAAGAGAGTTTTTGTTCTCGATATGGGAGCCCTCCTTGCGGGAGCAAAATTCAGGGGTGAGTTTGAAGAAAGGTTGAAGGCTGTTCTGAAAGAAGTGATCGAGTCTCATGGAGAGATCATACTCTTTATCGACGAACTCCACACAGTGGTAGGGGCCGGAAAGGCAGAAGGCGCAATTGATGCCTCGAACCTCCTGAAACCATCTCTCGCGAGGGGAGAACTTCAGTGTATCGGTGCAACAACGATAGATGAATTCAGAAAATACATAGAGAAGGACCCTGCCCTTGAAAGGAGGTTTCAGCCTGTGTATGTGAACGAACCGACTGTGGAGGGGACGATAGCGATTCTCAGAGGTTTGAAGGAACGCTACGAGGTTCACCACGGAGTGAGAATTAAAGATTCGGCCATTATTGCAGCAGCGACTCTCTCCCACAGGTATATTTCTGACAGGTTTCTTCCAGACAAGGCCATTGACCTGATCGACGAAGCTGCTTCCAAACTCAGGATTGAGATTGAAAGCCTCCCCGGTGAAATCGATGGGGTCCGCAGAAAGAGCATGCAACTGGAGATGGAGCGTGAAGCTCTCTCCCGGGACGATGACAGATCGACTATGGAAAAGCGGGATGAGATCACGAAGGAGATCGAACGGCTCCAGAATGAACTCACAGACCTCTCGGGGCAATGGCAGCGTGAGAAAGAGATCATATCACGTGTGGGAGGAATAAAAGGGAAAATAGAAGAAGAAAAGAACGAGGTTGCGATTGCCGAAAGAGAGGGAAACCTGGAGAAGGCTTCCAGGTTGAAATATGGTGATCTTCCCACCCTGGAGAAGGAACTCATGGAGGCACAGGATGAGCTCGACGGCCTCTCCCGGGGAAAGAGGTTTCTCAAAGAAGAAGTGACGGAAGACGATATTGCTGAAGTTGTATCAAAATGGACGGGTGTTCCCGTTACGAGGCTTCTCGAATCAGAATCGAGAAAACTTCTCCGAATGGAAGAGGAGTTAAAAAAACGGGTCGTAGGACAGGACATGGCTGTGGAACTCGTGTCGAATGCTGTCAGGAGAGCCCGGGCAGGACTCAAGGATCCTGGCAGGCCGATAGGTTCCTTCATTTTCCTCGGCCCCACTGGAGTGGGCAAAACGGAACTTGCCCGTGCCCTCGCGGAGTTTCTCTTTGATGATGAAGATGCCATGGTGCGGATCGATATGTCTGAATACATGGAGAAGCACTCGGTCTCCCGGCTGATCGGTGCTCCACCGGGTTACGTGGGGTATGAAGAAGGAGGACAGCTTACCGGTTCTGTGCGAAAGCGGCCATACACGGTAGTTCTCTTCGATGAGATAGAAAAAGCCCACAGCGATGTGTTCGATCTTATGCTCCAGATTCTCGACGATGGGCGGCTGACGGATAATCAGGGAAGAACTGTTGATTTCAAAAACACTGTTATAATCATGACATCCAACATTGGAAGTGAAGTGATTCAGAAGTGGTCCCTCGATGATGTTGACAAGGCGAAAGCGATGGTCTTTGAAGAGGTCAAGAAATACTTTAAGCCGGAGTTCCTTAACAGAGTTGATGAGACCGTCCTTTTTCGGAATCTTTCGAAGGAAGATCTCATACGGATCGTCGACATTCTTCTTACGAAAGTGGCCCGCCTTCTCGACGATAAAAAGGTAACTCTCGAACTCACGGAGCGGTGCAAAGAATATATTGTCGAGGTGGGGTGGAATCCTGTTTTTGGAGCAAGACCCCTTATGAGGGCACTTCAGAAGCAAGTTCTCGATGCACTTGCGCTGAAGATTATTCAAGGTCAGATCCAGGGCGGGTCACACGTTCTTGCGGATAAGGATGATGAAGGGGTGAATTTCCTGATTAACCGGGACAAAATTCACGAGGAAATTCCTTGACAAAGAGGCGAGGAAAATTAAAATAGGGTACAAAAACATCGTTTGATATTCAAGTGAAAAACACACACGATCTCACCTTCCTGGCTCCTGCAAAAATTAACCTATATCTGTATGTGCTCTACAAGAGGGACGATCTGTATCATGAAGTATCAACAATGATAGTCCCGATCACCCTTTTTGATACTGTGTCAATGACCCGATTGGAGAGGGGAGTGGTAGTTGAATGTGGTGGCGACTTTCCCGTTCCAGGTGGAGAAGAGAACATCGCCTACAAGGCGGCTGAACTCTTCTTTCATGAATATGGGCTTTCCGGAGGAGTGAAGGTGACGATAAAAAAACGGATCCCATCGGGTGCGGGCCTCGGGGGAGGTTCCAGCGACGGTGCGGCCGTGATGAAGGGTCTTGATGTTCTCTACAGGGGGAGAATCAACGAAGAGGAACTTATTTCTCTCGCGGCAGGGGTCGGAGCGGACGTGCCATTTTTCATCTGTCCACGTCCTTCCCGCGCATCGGGAAAAGGAGAACTTCTTACGCCGGTTACCTTTGATGAGACCCTTCATATACTCCTTGTCAAGCCGGAGAGGTCCATAGATACCCATGCTGCCTATGGAATGCTTGAAAGGGAAAGTGGTCCCGGCAATATGGGGAAAGGAGATTGGGAAGAGTTGGAGAAAGCTGATCCTGGAGGACCCCTTCTCCACAACGATTTTGAAAAAGTTCTTTTTGGCCTCTATCCAGATCTGGGGGAATTGAAGGAGAGGCTCATGAGTGTGGGTGCGTACGGTGCATCAGTAACCGGTTCCGGATCTTGTGTGTTTGGGCTTTTTGACACAAGGGAAAAGGCAGAAAAAGCCAAGTCAGCCTTCCAGGATTCGGAGTATCCATTTGCTAAGGTAGTCGAAAATTTTTAACGCGAAAGGAGGGGGAAATGGAAATTACGGAAGTAAAGGTATTTCCTGTTCAGAACGATGAGAGGCTCAAAGCGTATGCAACGATTATTTTTGACGACTGCTTTATCGTGAGGGACCTCAAGATAATCATGGGGAACAACGGTCTTTTCGTGGCAATGCCGAGCAAAAAGAGAAAGGATGGAACTTACAGGGACACGGCTCATCCACTAAATAACGAGATGAGGTCACTGATAGAAAAATCTGTCCTGGACAGCTATGAGATGGAACTGCAAAACGTGGAGGCTCAGACACCCGTATAGAAAAAGTGAGCCGGTGTTGGGGGATCGTCTAATGGCAGGACAGAGGCCTTTGGAGCCTCCGGTGGAGGTTCG
>CAZPLX010000066.1:0-7810 GCA_964587345.1 uncultured bacterium | reverse complement strand
CGGGAGCGACAATAACATGCATGTGGAGAGAAAAACGATGAGGACACAGAGGGAGAGTCGGCTCGATTGAGAGGGTAATGGGGATATTCCCTCTCTCACCCGAAAATCTCCCTCACCTTGTCAAAAAAACTTTTCCCCTGGGGGCCCGTTTCTCCCCCGGATAGCTCTTCGTACTCCTTCAATATCTCACGCTGCTTTTTCGACACCTTTTTCGGGACTTCAACAAGAGTCTGAACGATAAAATCTCCTCTTCCGAATCCGTTCAGAACAGGAACACCCTTTCTTCGCAGGACAAATTCCGTTCCCGGCTGCGTTCCCGGGGGGACCTTCAATGTCTCCTTACCCTCCAGGGTTGGAACCTCGATTTCCGCTCCAAGAGCCGCCTGAGGAAATGAGAGGGGAACCTTGCAGATAATAGTGTTCCCCATCCGTTCGAAGAGTGGGTGGGTCTTCACGGAAATAAGAACGTAAAGGTCTCCGGGAGGGCCACCCTGTCTCCCCGGTTCCCCTTCGTTATGGAGTTTCAACCTGTTTCCCACATCCACCCCCGCAGGCACTTTTACCTTTATCTTGCACTCTCTTCGATCCAATCCCGTTCCTCTGCAGGAACTGCAACGCTCCTTGATCACACGTCCCTGGCCTTTACAGCGGGAACAGGTCCGTGAGACGCTGAAAAAACCCTGCTGGAACGCAACCTGGCCCCTCCCCCCACACATGGAACATGTTTCAAGAGCGTTTTCATCCTTTGCCCCTGTTCCGCTACAATCGCTGCAGGCATCGTTCTTCATAAAAGAGATTTCCTTCTCCGTTCCAAACACTGCCTCCTCGAAGGAAATCTCGAGGTTATATCTCAAGTCAGTTCCCCTCACTGCCTGAGACCTGGTTCCCCTTCCGAAAATGTCACCGAAAAAATCGGAGAAGACATCCTCAAACCCACCGAAGTTGCTAAATCCGGATCCCTCTGAGGAGGTGGATCCGTAAGAGGTTCCGTAGAGATCAAACATACGCCTTTTCTCCCCGTCCGAAAGGACGGAGTAGGCTTCATTCACCTCTTTGAACTTCTCTTCCGCCCCTGCATCACCGGGGTTTCGATCTGGATGGTACTTAAGAGCAAGTTTTCGGAAGGCGCTCTTGATCTCCTCTTCCGAAGCCTCCCTCGAAACGCCAAGAATCGTGTAATAATCTTTATCTCCTTTCAATGACTCTCCTATCCTGTTTTGATTTCGTCTCCTCTCGACGATTAGTGGAGACTTTTTCCCGATTCCTCATTCGCCACGACAGCAACCTGAACGGGGCGAAGAAGCCTCCCGTTGAGGAGGTATCCCTTACGGAGGACCTGGCTCACCATTCCACTTTCCTTCCCCGGATCTGGCACCTGAGATACCGCCTCATGCACGGTGGGATCAAATGTCTTTCCTTCCGCGTCGAGCTGTTCCACACCAAATTTTTTCAAAACCTTCAATGATTCATTGTAGATGAGTTCCACACCCGACAATAGCTGCTCCATGCCGCTCCCCTCTTTTCCGTGGGAAATGGCAAGTTCAAGGTTATCGAGAAGGGGAATCAGCTCTTTTATGAGTCGTTCATTGCTGTAGGCAACGAGCTGGGTTTTTTCTTTTGCCATCCGCTTTCTGAGATTATCAAGTTCTGCATGGAGATAGAGTACCCGGTTTTTGAGTTCTTCATTTTCATTTTTCCACTCTTCCTGGCTTCTTGCCCCCTCCTCCTCTGCTATTTCCTCACCCGACTCAGGATCTTCGCGGGGAGACCCATCCTCGACCATGCCTTCTTTTTGCTCATCCTCAGGCATATTATTACCGCTCCGGTTGTCTTTATCCCCGGTCATATTTGCCACCTCGCCTTTTAATTATTTGTCTTCGAATATGGCACTCAATATATGGGCCGCATATTCGACGAAAGGAATGATCCGTCCATAATCCATCCGCTCCGGGCCAATAACTCCTATCGTACCCACACCGGAATCTGACCTTCTGTATCCTGCCGAAATGACGGACATGTCCTTGAATTCGTCGACGCTGTTCTCCGCACCGATCGATATCTGGAGAGCTCCGGCAGAGAGAGTGCTGTCAATAAGTTTCAAAAGGGTCGCCTTCTCCTCAAAGTTACGTATCACCTTTTTGAGCTTCTCTATATCCTCTGTGAATTCCGGTTGTTCGAATATTTTCGATTGTCCCTCGATAATCACTTTCAGGTCGCCAATCCCGAATGTCTTTTCTCCAAAATTAAGGGCCTTGCTCACGAGACGGGAGTACTTCGCCCTGTCTTTTGAGAGTTCTCTCGCAATAATCTTCCTTATCTCCCGTATGGTCCTGTTCACCACAACTTCCCTGTTCAGATAATTGGAAATGTGATCAAGTTCATCTTGTGAAATATCCTGAGTGTATTCGAAGACCCTGTTCTGTATCAACCCCGATTTTCCTACGAGGACCACGAGAATTTTCGCGCTGGTAAGGCGCACAAAATTAATATGCTTTAAAACGAGGAAGTCAGGCCCGGGGGCAACCACGATGCATGCATGCTGAATGAGATCTGACAGAACACGGGAGGTCCCCTGTAACATCCCAATCAGATCTGCGCTCAAATCTCCCACCCGGCGATCGATACACTCACTTGCTTCTTTCCGTATCGGCTTCGTCTCCATGAGCCAGTCCACATAGTACCTGTAACCCCTTGAAGTGGGCACTCTCCCTGCGGAAGTGTGGGGTTGATAGAGAAACCCCATCTCTTCCAGATCCGACATAACATTTCGTATGGTTGCGGAACTGATATTCAGACGAGTCTTTTTCGCAATCGTACGAGAACCTACTGGTTCAGCTCCACGTACAAACTCATCGATGATAGATTCTAAAATAATTTGCGATCTTTCGTCTAAGGAGACCATTTCCTTTTTATTCACAAAAAGTTAGCACTCGTAATGGTGGAGTGCTAGAGAAAAGATAGCAGAGGGGACCCGGGTTTGTCAATATGAAACAGACCCCTTTCCTGAGTTCAGAAGGTCGAGAAGTTCCATCCTTGTCGCATGTTTAGACCTGAATACCCCGAGCATCGCGGAAGTTACCGCTTTCGCATGCTGCTTCTCCACTCCCCTCATCATCATGCAGAGGTGGTACCCTTCGATGATTACTGCTGTGCCATGGGGCGCAAGGGTATCTTGAATAGCCGATGCGATCTCCTGGGTAAGTCTTTCCTGTACCTGGAGCCTTCTGCTATATATATCAACAACCCGGACTATTTTCGAGAGACCAACTATTTTTTTTCTCGGGAGGTACGCCACGTGGCATTTTCCAAAGAAGGGAAGTATATGATGCTCACAGAGGCTAAAGATATCTATATCTTTTACTATTACCATCTCATCATATTCTTCTGAAAAAAGAGCCCTCTTCAGTATATTCCGGGGTTCTTTAAGATACCCTGATGTCAGATATTTCAGGGCTTTTTCTACTCGCTCCGGAGTCTTCAGAAGCCCCTCTCTCCCGGGATCTTCCCCGATTTCCTTGATCAACTTCTCGACAATTTCCTTCATCCTCATCCTTCCCCGATTTTTGTTCTTACTTTAATGCCAGGACAGATAAAGAGTCAATGCTCCCGGACCACACCCCACAAAAGGATAGTGGCGATATGTAACATTACCAGAAAAATAGGGTTATAGTTATATTAATGAGACTGCCTCTATCAGAGAAAAGCGACGAACAGCTCATGAAGCTTCTTTCCCGGGGCCGGGAGGAAGCATTTGAGCTTCTTTTTCAGAGGCACTTTCCAAGAATCTTTCGTTTTTTTTACCGTTCTCTCAGGGATGAGGAAACGGCAAAGGAGCTTGCCCAGGAAGTTCTCTTCAAAGTATACAAAAGCGCTAAGAGTTACAGACAAAAAGCCCGTGTCACCACATGGCTCTACACAATAGCCAGAAACCAGCTGTTGAACCATATCCGGGACAACAGGAAGTCGGGAATAGTGGTCGATTATATGGTAGGAGAGCGTTCCGCCTATGAGCACTCACTCGAAACCGAGCCCTCCCCACTTTCCGACCCCTTCGAAGAAACGAATCTACGGGAGATGGAAACCCTCATCCAGGAAGCTCTTACGAACCTTCCTGAATCCCTGAGGAGTCCATTCATCATGTCCCAGGTGACCGGTTTGTCCTACAGGGAAATCGGGGAAGTCCTCGAGATAACCTCTGGTGCGGTAAAACTCAGGGTTTTCAGAGCCAGGGAAATGATCTCCCAATGGATTAAATCGAAAAACAGTGAAACGGAAAGGTCGCTGCCGGGTTAAATAGATTAGGAGAAAAATGTGAAGGGACAGTGCCGCCATATACGGGAACTCTTGAGCGCATTCATTGACGGAGAATCCATCACAGGGGAGACAGAGGAGATGAAAACTCACCTCCGCGACTGTCCTGCCTGCAGGGCCTATCAATCTCTTCATGTGGCCATAGCAAAAGAGATGAAGGAAACACCGGATGTACCCCCGGAAGAAGTAGAGGAACTGCTCCGGAGAATCGTCCCGGCGGGGAAGAAGAGAGAACCTCTCTCTGAAGGATTTTCCTTTATTCTGAGGCCCGCCTTCGCAACTTTCGTTACCCTCCTCCTTGTTGTCTCTCTTTTCATGACATTTGGGGGGAAAGATTCAAAAAAGACCCTCGTCGCAGAAATGGGAGAGCAGGAACTCAAATCGCTCCCCCCTGAAGAAAGGGATCTCCTTATCTACATGGGAGAAATGAAAGACGAGGGAGATGGAGAATTTTTGAAAATGCTCCAGGATCTCGAAGAACTCGATGACTTCTTTACCGACGAAAAGGTGAACACATGAAAATTGAGAGACCGGGTATGTATAGACTGATCTTCTCCCTTATCGTTCTTGCCCTTGGAGTGCCCTTGTGTGTCACCCCCTCCTACGGGCTCGAGGGGAACCGTCACGTGAGAGATAAAGGAGCCTGGCAACGGGGAGGGCCGGTTAACCCTGAAAACATGGAAAGATGGAGAAAACTTTCACCCGACAGAAAAAGAAAAGTGATCGAGAGGTACAGGAGATGGGAAAAGCTCCCTCCCAATAAAAGAAGGATGATTCTCAGGCGCTACAGAAGGTTTAAGAACCTCCCTAAAGGAGAGCAAAAACGTCTACGAAGAAGGTGGGGGAAACTCAAGCGCCTGAACCCTGAAGAGAGAAAATCTCTCAGATCCTTTGCAAGAAAATTCCGGGAACTCCCGGCATGGAGGAAACAGCATCTCAAAAAGGAAGTGCGCTCACTCAGACACCTTTCTCCGGAGAAAAGACGTTCAGCCTTCATGAAACTCAAAGGTCTGAAGGGCTTTAAAAGGGAAGAAAAACTCGCCTTTTACCGATTTACTCTTGAAAAATGGAAGAGCGATTGATCGTGCCCGGCACCTGCCGGGATCACTCTTTTTTTCAGCCCCCTCCCCCTGCACCAAAGAACAGGAGCACAAAGAGGCCTATAAGGACAAGATATATTAGATCACTTTTATTCATAACTTAATATTTCCTTTACTCCTCTGCCGGCAACTGCCAGCTCCCGTTCAGCTTCAACCGAAAGGAGAACCGGATGATCCGCAGGAACCTCCTTTCTTCTTTTCCCCTAAAGTGCTGAAAAGGCTAATGCGCACCTTCAGGGCATTGTCCCCACAGTCAGGGCACACCTCTTCCCCATTTTCTTCACTCATTTTTTTGTACCCATCAAAAACGTTTCCGCATCCCGTACACTTGTATTCGTAAATGGGCATGCTTTTTCACCTCCGAACAGGGATCATTTATCACATAGCCCCACTTTCCCAAGAATTTTTTCCATGGGACAGAAACCGGTAAAAGCCGATTGGAACAGGTTGAGACCTACAAATCCTGTGAAGAAAAGATAGTAGGGGCTCACATAAACCCCGAGAAGCAGGCTTATAAAAATAAACGACCCGGCGATTACCCGTATACATCTTTCCATTTTCATCTTTTCTCCTCCCTTTATCATCTTTTAATCCTTTTTTTAAGGGTAATCTTTTGTCCCTCGATGATAAAGGAGAACTCATCTTTCCATTGCTCACATAAAGAGTCTATTTTCTCCTCAAAGGTTTCATCGAAAGATACGGGGATTTCCCCCGTTATGGCCGGGGGATGGGCGGCACGGAACAGATCGAGAATTTTTTCTTCTGACCTGTTTCCCTTCATGAGGGCACAGTAAAAGGCCATGACCAGGGCATCCCCCTCTTCACTTTGCACACAGTCCAGAAATCGATCCATTGCCTTTCCAAATTTCCTGTCAAGAAGGTATTTTTTTCCGAGCATCATCGCTATCCATATTCCCATGAACAAAGATGTCCAATGAAGGTACAAGATACGTACCAATTCCCTGTATTTTTACAACACCATGAATTACAAGGGGTTTTCATGCCCTTCCAGATGGGAGGTATAAGGAGATGTGTTGCACCCAGTGCAACAGCCCTTTAGAGGAGACAATATTTTTTCATCTTCCGCCAGAGTGTAGTGCGATCTATTCCCAGTTCTTTCGCTGTTTCTCCCCTGTTCCACCGCTTTCTGTCGAGAGTTTCGAGGATCTGTTTCTTTTCCCTCACTCCCTCTTCATCTCCCCCTATATTCTGGGAAACCGGGAGTGGGCGGAAAAGTCCCTTTTTTTTCTCTCTGCAATAGTCGAGAATCTCCTGGTCGAGATCCCCGGGGGTGATGAATTCGGCTCTTGAACAGACAGATGCCCGTTCGAGGACATTCTCCAGTTCCCTTACATTGCCGGGCCACGGATAGCCAACGAGACACTTCATCGCATCAGGGGAAACTCCCCTCATCTCCTTGATCCCTTTCGCATAGAGCTTCTTCAAAACATGATCGATCAGGATGGGAAGATCGTCGATCCTCTCCCGCAAGGGAGGAACATGGAGGGGGATCACATTCAGCCGGTAGAAGAGATCATCACGGAATTTTTTCTCTCTCATAAGCTTCTTCAGATCACGGTTCGTTGCGGCAATGACCCTCACGTCCACTTTCACCGTTCTCGAGGAGCCTACCCGCTCGAACTCGTGGTCCTGAAGTACTCGCAGGAGTTTAACCTGAATAGAAAGGGGAACGTCTCCGATCTCATCGAGAAATATCGTTCCTCCCTCAGCTGATTCAAACCTTCCTTTCCTGTCGCGTATCGCTCCGGTAAAGGCTCCCTTCACATGCCCAAACAGCTCGCTTTCGAGGAGAGTCTCGGTGAGAGCGGCACAATTTACCTTGATGAAGGGTCCATTCTGCCTGGATGAAAGGTCATGGAGGGCTTTCGCAAAAAGCTCTTTCCCCACACCCGATTCACCGGTAATGAGAACTGTTGAATCAGTATCTTTCACCACTTCCAGAAGATCGAAAATTTTTCGGATCCCCTCCGTTTTTCCCACTATCTCCCCGTAGGGAACCCGTGATTTCCGTTTTTCTGCGATCCGTACAATCTCATCGAGATTCCTGTAGGTCTCCACGCCCCCGAGTATTTTTCCCTCATCATCACGAAAAAGGGCCGTGGAAACAGAAACGTGAATGATCCTGCCGTCCTGTCTCTTAAGAAGGGTCTCCACATTCACTCTTGGACTCCCTTTCCTTAACGTTTCCTCCATGGGGCACTTTTCCCCGCACTGGTCGATACCCATGACATCCCTGCAGAGCATTCCCACCGCACGGGATGCGGGAACGCCCGTTAATTCTTCAGCAGATCGGTTGAAGGAGGTGATTTTCCAATCCTTGTCTATTGTGATAACACCCTCGGCGATGCTATTGAGTATTTCTTCGACACTTTGCTTTT